>CABZJV010000004.1 GCA_902526115.1 uncultured Pelagibacteraceae bacterium | reverse complement strand
ATTGATAAAATGCAAACTAGGAAAAGATTATATGAGCTTGTTGATTATGAAAAATACAATAGTTTAGACGAAAAAATTTATAATTTTAGTACTAAAGGGCATGAATAATGAGTGATGAGATAAAAAAAGGTTTATTAGGAATAGTTGTAGACGAAACTGAAGTCTCGAAAGTAATGCCAGAAATAAATTCTCTTACCTACAGAGGTTATGCAGCCCAAGACCTATGTGAATATTGCAGATTTGAAGAAGTGGCTTTCCTTATTTTATATAAAGATTTGCCAAATACTATTCAGCTAAGAAAATTTGAAAAAGAGGAAAAAAATAATAGAGAATTATCAAAAAATTTATATTCAATAATCAAAAAAATGCCAAAAAAATCCCATCCAATGGATGTAGCTAGAACAGCAGTAAGTATAATGGGGTTAGAAGATAAAGAAACATCAGACTCTTCACCTGAAGCAAATATGAGGAAAGCAATAAGAATTCTAGCAAAAACTCCTACGGCATTGGCAGCATTCTATAGAGCAAGAAAAGGTCAAAAAATTTTAAAACCAAAGAAAAATTTGACTATAGCAGAAAATTTTTTCTATATGTGTTTTGGAAAAGTACCTCAAAAGGAGATAGTTAAAGCTTTTGACGTTTCTTTGATATTATACGCTGAGCATGGTTTTAATGTCTCAACTTTTACTGCAAGAACTATTACAAGTAGTTTATCTGACATTCATGGGGCAATAACTGGAGCTATTGCAAGTTTAAAAGGTCCTCTTCATGGTGGAGCTAATGAAGAAGTTATGCATATGATGAATAAAATTAGAAAACCTGAAAACGCATTAAAGTGGATTAATAAAGCTCTTGATAACAAAGATGTTATAATGGGATTTGGTCATAGGGTTTACAAAAGTGGAGACTCAAGAGTGCCAACAATGAGAGAATATTTTGGAAAAGTAGCTAAAATTAAAAAAGATAAAAATTATGAAAAAATCTACAATATTGTTGAAAGGGTTATGATTGAGAGAAAGAATATTCATCCAAATGTTGATTATCCTACTGGCCCTACTTATCATTTAATGGGCTTTGATACAGATTTTTTCACCCCTATTTTTGTTATTTCAAGAATAACGGGTTGGTCAGCGCACATAATGGAGCAACATGCAGCAAACAAATTAATCAGACCATTGGCTAGTTATAAAGGCAATAAAAATAGAAAAGTTTTACAATTAAATCAGAGATAAGAATTTCTTCTTTCTAATCTAAATCCAAATCACCACATTGAGTTTTTGTAAAAATACAAGTAGAATAATGATGTGTTGTTTTAAAATCTTTATATACGCCTCTAACGGTTCCCTCTACAGTTCCTGTAACAGTATTACAATTATTAATTAACAGTGTTACAAAAATTAAAATAATAATTTTTATTATTTTTAGCATCCAGAATTTTAACTAAAAGCTTCAACCCAAGTACCTTGTGTTGATGCTTTAGAATATTCGGTGGCTCTACCCTCAAAGAAGTTCATGTGTTCAACCGCATTAAGCATTGTATCTAGCCAACCAAGAGGATTTTTATCAACATCGTAAATAGCCTCTAAACCTAGTTGATCAAGTCTTCTATTAGCAATAAATCGAATATAATCTTTAACATCTTTTGCACTTAAACCTTCCATTGGACCCATTTCAAAAGCTAAATCTATGAAAGCGTCTTCGTGCTCTATAATTGTTCTACAAGCTTCATATAGTTCTTTTTTCAACTTAGGTGTCCATATTTCAGGGTTTTCTTTAATAAATTCTCTGAAAATTCTTATCATAGAATTACAATGAAGAGTTTCATCTCTAACAGACCAAGTAACAATCTGACCCATGCCTTTCATCTTGTTGTGTCTAGGAAAATTTAACAAAATTGCAAAACTTGCAAATAATTGAAGCCCTTCAGTAAATGCACTGAATACCGCTACTGTTTTAGCAATATCTTCTTTTGAATTTACGTTAAAGTTTTGCATGTAATCATACTTATCTTTCATTTCTTTATACTTCATGAAAGCAGAATACTCAGACTCAGGCATTCCAATTGTATCTAAAAGATGTGAGTATGCAGCAACATGGACTGTTTCCATTGATGCAAATGCAGTCATCATCATTAATACTTCAGTTGGTTTAAAAACTGTAGTGTAGTATCTCAGGTAACAGTTGTTTACTTCAACATCCGCTTGAGTAAAAAATCTAAAAATTTGTGTTAGTAGATTTTTTTCTGATTGTGATAAATTTTTTTGCCAATCTCTTACATCATCACCAAGTGGTACTTCTTCAGGTAGCCAATGAATTCTTTGTTGAGTTAACCAAGCATCATAACACCATGGATATCTAAATGGTTTATAAACAGGATTCTCAACTAATAATCCCATTTTCTTAGGTTGAATAATTTCCTTCTTTTCTGGTTGAATAATTTCTGAATTAATTTTTTCTGCTACTGACATGATAGGCACTCCTCGTATTCTGTTTCTTCAGTTTTGGTTGATTTATTTTTATAAACATTCGCCATAATATCAGTAGATTTTGCATCATTGATATTTTCAGCTCTTTGAATTGATTTTGATCTACAGTAATAAAGACTCTTTAAACCTTTTTTCCAAGCATCAAAATGAATTTTATGAAGTTCTCTTTTATGCACATCAGCGGGTAAAAATAAATTTACTGATTGAGCTTGTGATATAAATGGAGTTCTGTCTCCACTTAACTCAACAATCCAATTTTGATTAAGCTCAAATGCTGTCTTAAATACATCTTTCTCTAAATCTGTTAGAAAATCTAAATGTGATATAGAGCCTTGATTTGTTGTTATGCTTGACCAGGTTTCATCATCATTTTTTCCATGGCTCTCTAATATCTCCTCTAAATATCTATTTTTAACGTTAAATGAACCAGATAAAGTCTTGTGAGTGTAGCTGTTAGCTGCAATAGGTTCTACTCCTGGTGATGCGCCACCACAAATAATAGAAATTGAAGCTGTAGGTGCTATTGCAGTTTTGTTAGAAAATCTCTCTTGATAACCATATTCTGCAGCATCAGGACATGCACCTCTCTCCTCTGCTAAATCTTTAGAAGCTTGATTTACTTTTGCATCGATATCTTTAAATATTTTTTTGTTCCAGGACTTGGCCATCACAGATTCTAGAGGAATTCTATTTTTTTGTAAAAAAGAATGGAAACCCATTACGCCTAATCCAACACTTCGTTCTCTTTCGGCTGAATACTTTGCGTCTTTAAATTGATCTGGAGCTTTATTTATAAAATCAGATAAAACATTGTCTAAAAATCTCATAACGTCATTAATCATGTTTGGATCGTCTTTCCATTCATCGTATTTTTCTAAGTTTAAAGATGATAAACAACAAACTGCTGTTCTATCTCTGCCATCTTTATCTATTCCTGTTGGCAAAGTAATTTCACTACACAAGTTAGAAGTTTTAACTGTCAGATTGGCTAGTTTATGATGCTGTGGAATTTGTCTGTTAACGGTATCAATATAAATTATATATGGTTCACCAGTTTCTATTCTTGCAGTTAACAATCTTATCCACAAATTTCTTGCAGAAATAGTTTGTTGAACTGTTCCATCAGCAGGACTTTTTAATGCCCATTGTTCATCAGTTTCTACAGCTCTCATAAATGCATCAGAAACTAAAACACCGTGATGTAAATTTAATGCTTTTCTATTTGGATCACCACCTGTTGGTCTTCTCATTTCTATAAACTCTTCAATTTCAGGATGATCAACTGGAAGATAACAGGCTGCAGATCCTCTTCTTAAAGAACCTTGGCTAATTGCCATAGTTAACGAGTCCATAACTTTAATAAATGGGATTATTCCTGATGTCTTTCCAACTTTACCAATTTTTTCACCAATAGACCTTAGGTTGCCCCAATAACTTCCAATACCGCCACCCTTAGCTGCAAGCCAAACATTTTCACTCCACAAATCTAAAATACCACCCAAGCTATCTGAGGCTTCATTTAAAAAACAAGAAATTGGCAATCCTCTCTTAGTTCCACCATTTGATAAAACAGGTGTAGCCGGCATAAACCAAAGATTACTTATATAATTATAAATTCTTTGAGCATGAAGATTATCATCAGCATACGAGCTTGCAACTCTGGCAAATAAATCTTGAAAAGACTCGTTGTGACCAAGATATCTATCTTTTAAAGTTGCTTTACCAAAGTCAGTTAAATTTCTATCTTTTGAACGATCAATCTTAATAATGATGCCTTTGTCATTTTGAAATAGTTCAGTTTCGTTATTTAATGAGAAAAGATCAGGTCTTCTATCTTTTGAAACTTCATTAACTCGAGGGCTATATTCAGAGACAGCTTTCTTTAGAGCCTGCGATAAAATTTTGTTCATAAATTCTATTATATTTTGTTTATTATACGAAAACAACTACATGTTGTAGGCGTTTTGACTACATATACTATATAAACAGTAAATCAATAGAACATTTATAGAACATGATGAATAATATATCAATAAAAAAAATTAAAAAATTAGAGTTAATTAACATAAAAGAGGTAAGAAATTAACAAATGCAACAAAATATTAAAATTGATCCCTATGGTTTTAGAGAATATGACGCGCGATGGTTGTATGAGGAAAACATAAATAAAGCTGGAGTTGAGAATCTTGGAAAAGGTCTGGGCACACAAATAATTAATCATACAACAAAAAACAACCCAAGAGTTATCGTTGGTCATGACTATCGTTCTTACAGTGAAGAAATTAAAACTGCACTTAAAAAAGGATTAAAAGAGACTGGTTGCTATGTTGAAGATATTGGATTGTCATTATCGCCCATGGTTTATTTTGCTCAATTTAAATTAAACGCTGATGCTATTGCAATGGTAACTGCAAGTCACAATGAAAATGGATGGACTGGAGTTAAGATGGGTATCAAAAAAGGATTAACTCATGCTCCTGAGGAAATGAAAGAATTAAAAGAAATAACTTTAAGTGAAAAGTTTTTATCTGGTCACGGAAATGAAAAACAAATTGAAAATTTTCAACAAGTTTATAAAGAAGATCTAATCAAAAGTAATAAAATTGATAAAAAAATAAAAGCAGTTGTCGCCTGTGGTAACGGCACCGCAGGTATATTCGCCCCGGATATACTAAGAGGAATAGGTTGTGATGTAATCGAACTAGATTGTAATCTTGACTGGACATTTCCAAAATATAATCCAAATCCCGAGGATTTAGAAATGCTTCATGAAATAGCAAAATCTGTTAAAGAAAATAATGCAGATATTGGCTTTGGTTTTGACGGAGATGGTGACAGAGTTGGTGTAATTGATGATAAAGGTAATGAAATATTTTCAGATAAAATAGGTCTATTAATTGCTAGAAATTTATCTGTAAAACATCAAAATTCAAAATTTGTTGTTGATGTAAAATCAACTGGTTTATATTCAAAAGATAAAATATTGATAGAAAATAACTGCGATACGATATATTGGAAAACAGGTCACTCACATATTAAAAGAAAAGTTAATACTGAAAAAGCTCTAGCTGGATTTGAAAAAAGTGGTCATTTCTTTTTTAATCAACCTCTTGGGTATGGTTATGATGATGGTATAAATTCTGCAATCCAAGTTTGTCATTTATTAAATAATCAAAATAAAAAAATGAGTGAAATTATTAATGAATTACCAGTCACGTATCAATCTCCCACTATGGCTCCTTATTGCAGAGATGACGAAAAGTATCAAGTTGTTGAAGAATTAGTTAAACAAGTTGAGGAAATAAAAACAAATCAAACCAAAATTGATGAACAAGTAATAATAGAAGTTTTAACAGTAAATGGTGTGAGATTTTCTTTTGAGGATGGTTCATGGGGATTAATTAGGGCATCCTCAAATAAACCCTCATTAGTAATTGTCACTGAAAGCCCATCATCAGAAATGAGAAAGAAAAAAATCTTTGATTTTATTGATGATTTACTCCAAAAAACCGGAAAAATTGGCGATTATGACCAGAAAATTTAACTCTTGATAAGTTTAATTTTCAACTAATAAGTGTTCATTAAATTCTAAAGAATCATTTAATTTCATCTGGTGAGGTGATGGAGGGAGACTGAAATCACCTCTTTTTTTTTATTTAATTTTATGGCGGATAAAAAAGTTAGATCAATTGCTAAAACCTTTTCCTGGAGACTTTTCATTTTTGTTTACTGGGTAATATTTGGATATATTTATACTGGAACATTTACTGGAGCAGGCATACTTGGTGTTGGCTCAATAATTCCTCTTTTCTTCTATTATTTTCATGAAAGAATTTGGAATAAAGTTAAATGGGGAATTAATTAAAACTAAATAAGCTTTTTAACTTTATCAGAAACTATTACTTTCTTATTATTAATATAATCTTCGTGATTTTTTTCTATACTTTTTAATTCATATAAATAATTTACCATAACACCAAATGATCTGTTTAAACCTACTTCAGAAACATTTGCGTTAATAATTATATCATCAATTATTGCTCCATTACCTAAATGAAATCTACACACGTCATTGACAGGTAATTTTTTATGGTTCTTTTCATTTATCAAATAATTTGAAACTAATTTTAATAATGCATCTTTATTTGAAACAATTCGAGGATCTCCAGGTTTTAAATCGGGTGATTTCAAAAATTTAATATTCTCTATAGGGATATTACCTATAATATTTTTAATTTTGTTATCCTCTAAATAAGAGAACCAATCTCTAAAACCAGGTATAGGAGACAATGTCCCAAAATTTTTTATATTTGGTAACTCTTCTTGTATCTCAAACACAACTCTTTTAATTAAAAAATTACCGAGTGTAACTCTTGATAATCCTTCTTGGCAATTACTGATGGAATAAAAAGTTGCAGAATCATATTTTTTATCCCCTTCTGTTCTGGGTTTGGTAATTTCCTGAATTGATTTACCCAGACCATTTGTCAGTGCTACTTGAACAAATATTATTGGTTCATCTTCAAGTGCTGGATGAAAATAGGAAAAAAATCTTCTGTCTTCTCCTAGTCTCCTTTTGAGTTCATCCATATCCTTAATTTCATGAACTCTTTCATATTTCATAATTTTTTCTAAAACAGCCGCTTTAGTATCCCAAGTTATTTTTGCAAGTTTAAGAAATCCTGGGTTAAACCATGATTTAAATAATTCTCTTAAATCATCATCTAAGGGTTTAAGATCTTTATGTTCACCAAGTACTTTTAACAAATCTTCTCTTAAGGAAACAATTGTTGAAATTCCATTAGGAGCCATGTTCATTCTCTTAAAAAGTTCTCTTCTTTTTCCCTCAGATGTAATGAACAGATTGTATAAATTTTTATCATTTTGGGTTTTTTGATAAGTTTCAATGGCTTCGGCAACTTTAGTATGGTTAGGCTTGTATTTTTCATTGATTTTTTTAAAAAAAAGAAGCTTATTTTCCAGTGTAAGTGATTGATATAAGTTAGTTATATCTCTTGCAACAGTAATACCAAATGCAGCACCTTTATTTGAAATTAAATCATCGCATAAAGACAGTATTGTTTCTAGATCATTTTTTTTAAGTTCAGTTTTTTTGAATAACTTTTGACCAACATCTGCTATTGAAGAGATTATTTCTTTTAAATTGAACTTCATTTTTATTTATTTATTAAGTTAAATTTAAATATTCAATAAAAGATCTCACAGAAACAGCAATTAAAAACGTTCCAAAAATCTTGCTTAGCAACTTTTTGTCTAATTTATACACTGCTTTTGCACCTAAACGCGCCATTAACATCGTCACAGGCACAAATACAATAAAGCCAAGTAAATTAATATAGCCAATACTAAAAGGTGTGTTTACGTTTCCAACTATTTTACCGCCAGTTATCATTGTAATAGTTCCACTTAATGCAATCAAAAAACCAATTGCAGATGCTGTTCCAATTGATTTTCTTATATCATAACCAAAAGTTCTCATGAACGGCACCATCAAAGATCCACCACCAATTCCAAGAAGCACAGAAATAAAACCTACGATAATTCCAGAAATGTTTTTAATTGAATCTTTAATTTGTTTTGGATTTTCTACAACTTTTTCTCTAAAGAAAATAAAAAATAAACCAACTATGAAAGCCATGACTGAAAAAAACAAAACAAAAGTAGGTGTTTTTAAATTTACTGCTAAAAATGTTCCTCCTATAACTCCAAGTATAATAAAAATACCAAATGATTTTACTAATTTAAAATCAACTGCATCATATTCCATATGAGTTTTAGCTGAGATAACAGAAGTTGGAATTATTATTGCTAAAGAAGTTCCAACCGAGAGATGCATTCTTGTTGCAATATCAAAATCTAATACTGAAAAAGCATAATATAGAGCTGGCACCATTATAATTCCACCACCAACACCTAATAAACCAGCCATAAAACCTGCAACTGATGCAGCTATTGATAAAACAACCAATAAATTAATTATTTCACTTAAATCTAAAATTTCCATTAAGTATTGGCCTGAATAGCTTTCTCATTATTTTGGACAATTGTCATAATATGTTTTGTTTTCTGAAAATCAGACTCTCGGGCCATTAAATTGTCACTTAAATATCTTTTCCAATCTTTTGATCCAACCTGACCATGATACAGACCTACTGTATGTCTCATTATATGATTAACTTTTGTTCCTAATTTTATCTCCTTGTCTACATATTCTAAAAGTTTTTCTACAACCTGTTCTCTTGTTGGGTTTTTGTCGTTTTTAAATATATTTCTTTCAATTTCTGTTAAAGAATATGGATTTTGATAAATTGACCTTCCAATCATGACCCCATCACAATAATTTAAATGATTATTAATCTCACTTATCTTTGAAATTCCTCCATTTATAATTATTTCTAATTCAGGGTTTTGTTTTTTAATTTCATAAACCATGTTGTAATTTAATTTTGGAATATTAAGATTTTGTTTTGGAGATAGACCAGTCAACATTGCTTTTCTTGCATGTAAAATGAATGTTTTGGTTCCAGCATCACGCATTTTATGAATAAAGTTATTCAAATAATCAAATTCTTCAGTTTGATCAAAACCAATTCTTGTTTTGGCAGTTACAGGAATATTGCACGAATTTACCATTGAATTAATACACTCGGCAACAAGATCAGGCTCTTTCATTAAACATGCGCCAAACATATTTTTTTGAACCTTTTTACTTGGACATCCTAGGTTTATGTTTATTTCATCGTATCCCATATCTTCGGCAATTTTAGCAACTTCTGCCAATTCGTCTTTGTCTGATCCACCAACTTGTAATGCTAATGGTTTTTCTTCAGGACTATACGATAAGATTTTTTTTCTATCTCCATGTATTGCAGACTTTGTAGCAACCATTTCAGAATAAAGCATTACGTTTTTACTCATTAATCTTAAGAAAAAACGATCATGTCTATCTGTACAATCCATCATTGGAGCTACAGATATTTTTCGATTAATATTATTAGTATCCAAGAGGTTTACCCATTATTTTGTCAGGAAGCCATGTCACTATTTCTGGAAAGATACATAAAATTAAAATAGCTAAAGCCATTATAATCATAAATGGTATAGAACCTTTTAAAATTTCTGACAAACTAACGTCTGGGGTAATTCCTTTAATTATATAAAGATTTAATCCAACAGGTGGAGTTATCAATCCTATTTCCATATTTATGGTAAATACAATTGCAAACCAATAAGGATCAAACCCTAAAGTTGTAATAACGGGCAACAATATTGCTGATGTCATTACTATCACAGCAACTGGAGGTAAGAAGAAACCGGCTATTAAAAGAAAAATATTTATTAAAAGAAACACAACCCATTTGTTAGAGCTTAGTTCTACCATGCTCTGAGCTAAAGACTGAGTTACATAAAGTTGCGAAAGAGTAAATGCGAAAAGATAAGAGGCTGCAATAATAAACATTATCATTACACTCTCTTTCATTGATACTTTAACAATGTTCCATATTTTTTTTGGTTGATAAATTTTGTAGACTACAGCTATCAATACAAATACTAAAAATGCTCCAACACCAGAAGCTTCAGATGGAGTTGCTACACCACCATACAAAACATATAGAACTCCAGCTATAATTGCTAAGAATGGAAGTATTCTTGGTAACACCTCTAGTTTTTCTTTTAATGTTGGTCTTACTCTATTACTTAATGCTTTTGCTGCGTCTTTATCAATGAAATAACTATGTATTAATGCCCAAACAGCAAACATACCAGCCAACATAAATCCTGGAACTAAACCACATAAAAATAATCTTCCAATTGATGTACCAGTTGCAATTCCATATACTATTAAAACTATACTTGGAGGTATTAGGACACCTAATGTTCCACCTGCTGCGATCGTACCTGTAGCAATTTGGTCAGAGTAACCTCTTTTTCTCATTTCTGGTATACCCATTGTTCCTATGGCTGCACATGTGGCTGGACTAGATCCGCTTAAAGCGGCAAATATAGAACAAGCACCTATATTAGAAATAACCAACCCCCCTGGCACTCTCCAAAGCCATCTATCTAAACCAGTATAAAGATCCTTTCCTGCAGGAGAATTTGCTACTGCCATTCCCATTAAAATAAACATAGGAATTGAGAGAAGTACGAAAGAATTTAGACCTGCATAAAATGTTTCTGCAAAAACATCGAGCATTTGAAAACCTTCAAATGCAACCAGTAAAACGATTGATACGAAACTAAGACCAAAGGCAATCGGTATTCCAGAAAATAAAACTATCAATGTAAAAACAGCAACTATAATTGCTATTATTAACGGATCCATTATTCTTGCTTAGCCTCGTCCGTTAATTTAATAATTTCTGCAATATATTGAAGAGTCATTAAAATAGCTCCTATCATCATTGAAGAATAAGGTATCCATAACGGAGGGTCCCAGACTGTTCCAGTAGAATAGTTTTTAGTAAATGCCTCCTCTACCATTATAAAACCAAAATAAAATAAAATTAAAAAAAATAATAAACTTAAAAATGAAGTAAATATTTTGAGACGTAAAACACTTTTTTTTGACATAAAATCATAAATCCACTCCATACTAACATGAGCTTTTTCACTTAAAACATAAGCGCTACCTATAAATGTAGAAGCGACCAGTAACATTGTTACAAGTTCAGTTTGCCAAGTAATTGCTCTTTGAAAAAAATATCTTTCAAATACTAGTTCCACAATAACTAGTATAGATAAAAGTAAGGCCAGAACAGCAAAAGCTCCGCAAGCTCTTGCTGTAAAATCGCAAAATTTTAAATATTTATTTTTCATAAAAAAAACCCCTATTTAAAATGAGTAAATAGGGGTTCTTTATATAGTATTTTTATTTAACTGCCAAAGCCATTTCCATTAATTTATCTCCACCTGGAACTTTCTCAGCGAAAGCTTTGTGAGAAGATTTTTTTGCTATCTCAACCCAAGCAGCGTGATCTTTCTCATCCATGTAAACTAATTTTACACCAGCAGCCTTATATGCATCCTCAAACTTTTTATCTAAGTTTTCAACTTGAGCAGTCATATATTTTTCTGCAACTCTTCCAGCGTCCATAAGTGCCTTTTGCTGTTTTGAGTTCAAGGCATCAAAAGACTTTTTAGACATAAGGATTGGCTCATACATAAACCATAAACCAAATTTTCCTGGAGGTGTTGCGCAAGTTACTTGCTCGTAAATTTTGTAACTCACAAAACTTCCTGAACTAGTATTAGCACCTGTTAATACACCTGTTTGTAATCCAGTATATATCTCAGAAGAAGGCATACTTTGAATACCAGCTCCAGCAGCTTCTAACATTTGGTTAAATGCTTTTCCTGCAGCTCTCATCACTTGACCTTTTGCATCACTAGGATTTTTTATACATTTAGATTTTGAAGCAAATCCTCCACCTAACCATGCATCAGACAGAACTACTACACCAGCGTCGGTAATAATTCTTTTTATTTCTGTCATCATTGGACCTTTATTAAATCTCAATGCATGATCATGATTTTTTACTGTTCCTGGCATAAGTGTTGCATCAAATTCTGGATGGAATTTTGAAGCATATGCCAAAGGAAATGCTGATATATCCAATTGTCCAGTAGTCATAGGTTTCCACTGCTCTTTTGGTTTGTATAAAGATTTTGCTGGATAGATTCTTATGTCTATTCCAACGTTAGCTTTTTTTACCTCGTCTGCAATAATTTGAACCATCTCATGACGTGGGTCAAATGATCCATCAGCTCTAGGTGTTCCAGGCCATTGGTGACTTGCTTTTAACGTTACCGCATAAGCAGATCCAATCATTGTGAACGCCAAAACTAATGAAGTAAAATATAAAGATAATTTTTTAAACATTATTTTTCCTCTCAATTGTTATTTAATTCGTGCATTAAAATGAAGATGTTGATAAGAGTCAAGGCTTCAAAATAACTGCAAAACTTTATGGATGGACCTTTAAAAAACTTATTAGTAGTTGATTTAACCAGAGTATTAGTTGGCCCCTACTGTACAATGATTTTATCTGATCTTGGGGCAAGAGTGATTAAAATTGAAGCTCCAGAAATTGGTGATGACTCTCGTAAATTTGGTCCTTTTGTCAAAGATTATTCTGCTTATTTCATGTCATTAAATAGAGGAAAAGAAAGCATCGCATTAAATTTGAAAAATGATGATGATAAAAAAATTTTTGACAAAATTTTATCTAAAGCAGATATTTTAGTGGAAAATTTTAAGCCAGGTACTCTTAAAAAATGGGGTTATGGTTGGGAAGAGGTAAGTAAAAAATATCCAAAATTAATATATGCATCTGCATCTGGTTTTGGACAAACTGGTCCTTTAAAAGAATTGCCAGCATACGACATGGTGGTTCAAGGCATGGGAGGATTAATGAGCGTTACTGGTCAACCAAACTCAGAACCAACAAGAGTCGGTACATCCATTGGCGATATCACAGCCGGATTGTTTACAGCTATTGGTATTAACGCAGCTTTATATGACAGACAAAAAACTGGAAAAGGAATGTTTATAGATGTCTCTATGCTCGATTGTCAAATAGCTATACTTGAAAATGCAATTGCTAGATATTTATCAAAAAATGAAATTCCTGAACCAATGGGTTCAAGACATCCTTCTATTGCACCTTTTGAAGCTTTTAAAACAAAAGATAGCTACATTATAGTTGCCGCTGGTAATGATAAATTGTTTGAAAAATTATGTAATGTTTTAAAAATTCCTAATGTTAGCATGGATGAAAAATTTAATTCCAATTCTGCTAGAGCAAAAAATATAGATAAACTAAAAATAATTTTAGAAAATAAGTTGTCATCAAAATCAACAACTGATTGGGTAAATGAAATGGAAAAAGAAAGAATTCCTTGTGGCCCTATATACAACATCAAAGAAGCAGTTGAGAACCCACAGGTTGAAGCAAGAAATATGATTGTTAAGGCTTACCATAAAGTTATTGGAGATTTTAAATTAGCAGGTAACCCAATAAAAATGTCAACTTATGAAGATCCAAAAAAAAGAGGCGAGATACCTGATTTAGATGAGCACCGGGAAAAAATACTTAAGGAATTTAACTAAATATATTATAAGGAGATAAGAGTATGTTAGACAAAAGAAAATTTTATATAGATGGAAAATGGGTCTCTCCAAGTAAACCAAATGATCTTGAAGTAATTAATCCATCTACAGAAGAAGCTTTTGCAACTATATCGCTTGGTTCAAAAGAGGATACTAACTCTGCAGTGAGCGCTGCTAAAAAAGCACTAGTCACATGGAGTCAAAGCTCTAAGGAAGAAAGAATTAATCTTCTAGAAAAATTATTAGATATTTATAAAAAAAGATATTCTGAAATGACAGAAGCCATATCTATGGAAATGGGAGCTCCAATGGATTGGTCAAATGATGCTCAAACTTCAAGTGGTCAATCACACTTAGAAGATTTCATAGTCAGATTAAAAGAATTTAAATTTGATGAACAATTCAGTCCAGAATCAAACAACCGAATTTGCTACGAGCCAATAGGAGTGTGTGGTTTAATTACCCCATGGAACTGGCCAATTAACCAAATAGCTTTAAAAGTTGTTCCTGCCTTCGCAACTGGATGCACCATGATTCATAAACCATCAGAAATTGCACCCATGTCGGCCATGTTGTTTGCTGAAATGATTGATGAAGCAGGCTTTCCAGCAGGTGTTTTTAACCTGGTTAACGGAGATGGTGTGGGTGTAGGTACAGATATTTCAACTCATCCTGATATTGATTTAGTATCATTTACAGGTTCAACACGTGCTGGAAAATTAATTTTAAAAAATGGAGCAGAGACAATCAAAAGAGTTTGTCTTGAGTTAGGTGGTAAAGGTGGAAATATTGTTTTTGCAGACTCCTACCCTAATGCAGTACGTGATGGTATTAGAAATGTAATGAGTAATTCAGGCCAATCTTGTGATGCTCCAACAAGAATGCTTGTTGAAAAATCAATTTATGAAAGAGCTGTAAAAGAGGCTGCTGAAGAAGCTAATTTGATAAAAGTTGATCACGCTTCTAAAAAAGGAGATCACATAGGTCCAGTTGTTTCAAAAGTTCAATACGATAAAATAATTAGCTTAATACAAAGTGGTATTGATGAGGGTGCTACTTTAGCCGCCGGTGGTCCTGAGCTACCCAACGGTATGAATAAAGGTTACTTTATAAAACCAACTATTTTTACAGATGTGACAAATGATATGAGAGTAGCTAAAGAAGAAATATTTGGCCCTGTTCTTTCAATTATTCCATTTGAAACTGAAGAAGAAGCTATCAAAATTGTAAATGAGACAGAGTATGGTCTTGGAAATTATTTGCAAACTGAAGACAAAGAAAAAGCAAAAAGAGTTTCTAAAAAACTTAAAGCAGGAACAATTTATGTTAATGGTAATGGTGCTGACCCAGGTACTCCATTTGGTGGCTATAAACAATCAGGTAATGGACGTGAAGGTGGAATATGGGGATTGCATGAATTCTTAGAAGTAAAAACAATTACACACTGGCCAAAATAGTATGATCGGTTACATCATGGTTGGAACTAACGACTTAGATCGTTCAATCAAATTTTATGATAAATTGTTTAAAATTTTAGATTTAGAAAGAATTGAAACCGATGATGTATGCGCTGGTTATTCTCAAAAAGGTGGTAATGGGAAGGTTGAGTTTTATGTTACAAAACCTGTAAATAAAAAAGAAGCAACTATAGGAAATGGTTCTCAGGTTTCGTTTATAACTAGTTCAAGAAGTATAGTAGATAAATTTCATGAACTTGGTTTGCAACTTGGCGCAACAAGTGAAGGTTCAGGCGGTGAAAGACCTGAAGGTTCTGGAGTTTATTATTCTTATATTCGTGATCTAGACGGAAATAAAATCTGTGCGTTTACAAATAACAAATAGGTAATGTCTTACCAATTCATAAAAGAAAAATTAGATAAGAATAGTATCGTAATACTTGATGGTGGCAATGGTGGTGAGCTTGAGCAAATTGGGGCTAAGATGGATAAAGATTTATGGGCTGGAAAAAGTGCAATAGATGATCCGGGCAAGCTTTTTGAGGTTCATGAAAATTACATTAAATCTGGAGCAGATGTAATTACATCAAACACTTATGCAATAACTCCTATATCCATGAAAGAATATGGATATGACGAGTTTATACAAGAATGGAACAAAAAAACTGTTGATATAGCACTAAAAGCTGCGGCTTCCTCAGACAGAGAAATTGCAGTTGCAGGATCTGTATCTACGTCTGGAAGTTGGGATAGGCTAACTTATGACGAAATAAAACCTGGATTTACCGATCAGTTAAATATTTTATCAGATGCTGGTGTTGATTTGATTATTTTAGAAGCAATGACTTCTAAAGATGAAACTGTTGAGACAATGATCGAATGCTCCTCTAAAGTTAATTTGCCAATATGGCTTTCAATTTCTTGTGCAATTAATAATGAGGAGGGGAAGTTAATGCATGGCTATCAAGAAAGTGTGAATAATTCCAAAGCTAAGTTTTATGACTATTTAGAAAACTCTTTAACAAAATTTACTCAACTACATAAAGGACCAATTTTGGTTGCTCACTCTGATATAAAAGCAACTAAAGAAGCAATTAAAATTTTAAAAAAAATTCATAAAGGAGCAGTTGGTGCTTATCCAAATAATGGTTATTTCGAAAAACCAAATTGGAAGTTAGTTGATAATATTTCACCATCTAGCTATCTTGAAGAGGCAAAATCATGGGTATCAAATGGTGCTCAGATTATTGGTGGGTGTTGTGGCGTTGGGCCAGATAAAATTAAAGCTATATCAGTTTTGAAATAATTTATATATTTTAAATTTAATGGATAAAAAAAAAATTATCAGCGAACCAAATCCCTCTCTCAAAATTATAAGAGATAATAAACCAAAATGGTATCTACCTGAGACAAGGAGAGAAGGATACAGAAATTTACATAAAATAAATAGGTATGGTTTGTTATTTAGATCTGATCAAGTTTTAACTTTAAATAAAAAATATAACTTAGAAATTGAAAAAATAACATCTGTACAAAAAATGATAAATCATAAATACTTTTGCTCATTATTAGTTGGTAAAGATCAAGATATCCTTTTTGAAAAATACGCAGATGATTTTAGTGAACATACTCCCCAAACGATTATGTCTATTACTAAAATGTTTGTAAATTTATTTATAGGAGAGCTTGTGGAAAAAAATATTATTGATTTAAATAAAACTGTTTCAGAATACTTACCAAATATTAATTCTGGATATGCGTCAGCAAAAATTCAGGATGTGTTAGATATGAATATACAAAACTCTTATAGTGAAGATTATACAGATCCTTATACGTCATCTTTTTTACATGAGCCTGTTTGTGGATGGAGACTTCCTGACGACTCAAATTATAAAATTGTTCAAGAAGAGTTTGTAAATTCAATTGAGTCTATTAAGGGAGAGACATTAGAAAATAAAAGTGACTTGTCTCACTATAAATCAGCTAATACAGATGTCTTAGGTGTTGTAATTGAGAAAGTCAGTGGAAAGAAATTAAAAGACTGGTTATTAGAGGCCGTTGAGGCTGCAGGCTTTGAAGATGCCATGTATATGGGAACTGATAGAGATAGTATGCCATGGATTTCGGGTGGTGGATGCCTAATTTCAAGAGATTTTTTAAGGTATGGACTTTTATTCTCGAGGAGGGGCAATGGAGTAGAAAATAGAAAAGTTGGTTCAGAAAAATTTTTAAGTGAAACCCTTGCAAATAAGGGTACTAAATATATGGAGTTATCCTCTAATAAATTTTTATACTATTCTAATTCATCTATGAAATGTGGTGATTGGATTGGTCATTCTGGTCTTGGTGGTCAATTTTTAGCAGTAAATATGAAGAATGGAATTGTTGCATCATACTTCTCTGTCATTGAAACAGATTCTGGCACTGATGAAAATTATAAAAGAGATATGATCAATATGTTAGATGAAATTGTTAATAAAAATTTCTAGAAATTAATTTTGATTAATTTTATCTGCTATTAAAATTTTTCTCTGCATTTCTCGAAGAACAGGTTTTTCAATAAGTTTACCATCAATTACTACTAATCCTGTATCTGATTCATTGAACTGGTCTACAATTTTTTTGGCTTTAATAATTTCCTCTTTAGAAGGCGTAAAAATTTCATTTAGCATGTTTATTTGTTTTGGATGAATAGAACCTTTTCCTGTAAATCCTAAATCTCTTACAAGCTCTGCTTCTTTTTTCATTCCATCCATATCCTCTAGATCTAAATAAGGTACATCTATAACATCTACACCAACACTTGCTCCTGCATGTACTAGTCTGGATCTGGCATATATCAAATTTTTATATTCATTTGGAACTCTAAGCTCTGCAGCCATATCAACACCTCCAAAATATAGTGCAACTATTCTTTTACTCGAATGAGCGATGTCATAAATACTTTCAAGTGCTTCATTAGTCTCCATTATTACATGAAGATCAGTGTCTGAACCACAATCTGTCAACATATCATCAATAAAAGTAATCTCATCAGGTGTTTTAACTTTAGGTAACATTATTGCCTTAACATTTGTTTTGCTAGAAACAACAGCTTCAAGATCCATAAGACCAAATTTTGTTCGTTGAGAATTTACTCTAACAACTAACTCAACACCACTTTTAACTTCAAGAGTCTCAAGTGCTTTAAACGTATTTTTTCTTGCTTCATCTTTATCTTTAATTGCTATTCCATCTTCTAATTCAATACAAACCATATCTGCGCCTGATGAGATAGCTTTTGGAAACATTTCAGGTTTAAGACCTGGTGTAAAAATGAAACTACGTCTTACGCTTATTTTTTTTGAATTCATTTAGTTACTATATCTCATTAATTAAAATGTTATAATTTTTTTTTAACTTGATTTTTTACTTACATCTTCTTTTGGAGATAAAACTACAGCAACTATTCCACCAATGACTATTAGTGAGCAACCAGTAATCTGACGCCAGCCAAATGGTTCATCAGTAAGAATACTTGAGCTAATTGCACCAACTATTATTTCTGACAAAAATAGAATTGAACATATTCCAGCTCCTATTTGAGTTGGAGCCCAAAGAATTACAATACCGGTTGGTATAAAATAAAATACTGAAATTAAAACAAGGAATGTTGTCATTGAAACAAATGCTTCACCAGATGGCATTGGTCCAAGATAGTCGACAAGTAAAAAACCAGCTCCTATATTAAATAATGTGCCATAAAAGAAAAAACCGAAAATTATTGGAAATACTCCATCAGTTTTAATAATCTCAAGTCTAATCATTCCTCCTGCAAACATAATTCCACCTATAAGAGCTAACCAGTCTCCTGCATTTTCTGGTAAAGGAATATTGCCACCTTGTCCAAAAACAACCCATAATCCACCAAGTGCTAAACTTAAACTAACAACCCTTTGCCAACCATGTTTTTTTTTTAAAAAAATAATTTCGAAAATAGTTGTCCAAACAGGTGTCATATAAAACATAATTAAAGCTCTGACTACATCAGTTAAAAGAAAGCTTAATGCATAACATATAAAACCTCCCCCAATTAAAATTCCCATAGCAGGAAGCTCTAATCCGGTACCTTTTTTTTTACTCATTTTCCATAGCGCAATAGGCATTAATATTAGAGTTCCAATTATCATTTGCGAAATTGTACCCCAGCCTCCAGTTAAACCACCGTCCTCAAGAATTCTTTGTGGTAACCAGTATATTCCCCAAGCACCAGCAGATATCGCAAGAGCAATTGAAATTTTATAATGGTGGGGATGTCTCATCTTAAATAATTTAATTTAGGTTTAATTTTACTAAAATTGAAAATATCTTCATATTTACTTGCAAAAGAATACAATTTCAAATCATCTTTATTTTTTCCAATAATTTGCATACCCATTGGCATACCATCATTATTAAAACCAGCTGGGATTGTAATTGTAGGTAATTCTAGAAGACTGGATAAAATAAAAACCTCTAACCAACGATGATATGTATCTAATTCTTTATCATTAATGCTTTTTGGAAATTGTAAGTTTTTATCAAACGGAAAAATTTGAGCCGATGGTAATACTAAAAAATCATATTTTTCGAAAATTAAATTAATTTGATTTAAACATTGTTGTTTTTGATCTAGGGCCAGTTTTAAATCTTGTGATTTAATTTCTTTGCCTTTGTTATACTCCCAAATTGCTTGATATGTCATTGAATTAATATCTAAAATATTCATAGCTAAAGTATCTTCGTAAATACTTCTAGCTCTTAAGGTTATCCAACTATTCCACAAAATATCAGTATTTATTTTTGATTTAAGAGACTCTACTTTTAAGTTTATTTTTTCTAAATCTTTTAATTTATTTTCACAAATTTCTAATATATTTTTTTCTATTTTGTAACTCTCATTCATATTTGAAAGCCATCCAATTTTAAAAGATGAAAACTCTTTTTCACTTAAATTTTGACTTTTAAACGAACCATCTAGATCAAATGAAAATTTGTCTAATGAATTGCTTCCGACAATTTCATCTAATAAAATCGACATATCTTTTGGATTTCTAGCAAAACATCCTGGTGTTGTAAGTATTGGCAAATCTAAATTTTGTCCTGAACGATCTGCTGAGATTAAACCTGGTGTAGGTCTATAACCGTAAATATTTGCACAAGCTGCAGGTCCACGACAAGATCCCATTTGATCTGTACCATCAGCAAATGGTAATAATCTAGCAGCAACAGCTGAACTTGCTCCTCCACTTGATCCTGCTGCAGATTTTGATAGGTCGTAAGCGTTAGAAGTTGGTCCAAAAAGTCTATTTATTGTATGTCCACCCACACCAAGTTCTGCAGTGTTTGTTTTTCCAATAATAATTACTCCTTTCTCTATCAATCGATTTACAAATAATGAATTTTTTTTAGGCTGGTTATTTTTTGAGCCTGGAAATCCAAATGTGGTTTTAAAACCCTCAACATCAGTCAGGTCTTTAATTGCTATAGGCAATCCATTTAAAGGTTTATCCAATTCCTTTGCATTATCCTTTTTAATTGCCTCTTTTATTATTAATTCTCGATCTTTTTGAAGAACAATTGCATTTAAATCAGGATTAATTTTTTCAATTCTATTGAGATAATACTCAATAACTTCTTTAACTGAGATTTGTCGACTTTTAATGTTGTTTTGTATTTCTTCAACTGATTGATTTTCAATCATAAAAGCTTATCTAGCTTTTTTAATGGATGCTAGAGTAATTTCCTTTATTTCTTCTAAAGTTGCTTTTCTAGGATTTTGTCCATAGGCTTGATCTTTCATTGATTTTTCAGCAATTCTATCAACACAATCTTCGGGGACTCCGATTTCGCTTAAACTTTTTGGAATTTTAATTCTATCAAGAATGTTTTCAATGTTTGATATAAATGCATCTACAGAATGATCTTTAAATTGCATAGCCTCTGACATTCTTTTAACTTTTTCTTCCATCCCTGGTAGATTATATTTTAAAACTACAGGTAATATTATTGCATTCGTTAGTCCGTGATGAGTATTGTATTCGGCTCCAACCATATGAGCAATAGCATGTACTAATCCTAAACCTTTTAAAAAAGAAATTCCTGCTAAACAAGATCCAACATGCATTCCACCTCTTGCAACTATATTGCTTGGATCTTCTACAGCTGTGACTAAAGATTTTGATATCAAAGATAGACCTTCTAAAGCAGCACCATCACACATTGGATTGAAACCAGGAACACAATAACCCTCTATACCATGGATTAAAGCATCTGCACCAGTCCATGCAGTTAAATTAGATGGTAATCCTATAGTCAGCTCAGGATCAATTAATGCTAAAGATGGTCTAACATCTGGATGCCACATACAAAATTTCATTCCTTCTTTTAAATAAGTAACCATAGCTGAAATTTCTGTTTCAGCTCCTGTGCCAGCAGTTGTTGGAATAGTTATAATTTTTGGGAAAGGGTTATCCTTGCTAATTTTAGGCGGAGTTAATTCAAACTCAAAATCTCTTAATGGAACATCATTGTTTGCTGTGAGGCAAATTAATTTTCCTCCATCCATGGCGCTGCCTCCACCGATTGCAATTATAGAATCATGATTTCCATCATTATATTTTTTACAACCTACTGAAACTTCATCTTCACGGGGGTTTGGGGATATATCAAAAAATAAATCTGATTTTACATTTGAGCTAGCTAAATAACTTTGCAAATTTGTGATAAATGGTAAATTTAGACTTCCTTTATCAGTAACTATTAATGGGTTCTTTATATCTAAATTATTACAAATTGTGCCTATTTCATTTAGACGTCCTGGACCATATGCAATGTTAGTTGGGAATGTCCAATCTTGATTAGATAATATATCAGATTCATTTAGTTTAAAGTTACTCATTTTGTTTATAAAGTTTATACAATTTTTAAAAAAAAATTATACATGAAAATTTCATCAGAAAAGATTGATATTAAAAAAACATATCTTGCAGTTGCTACTATGTTGATGGCAATTCTATGTGTTGATTTATATATGGTGGTTATAAAGTTTCTTGGCAATGAATATTCTGTAATTCAACTAGCAGTGTTTAGAAACATTGCAGGCGTTATACCTTTAATTTTATTGATTTTATTTACGAAAGAGTATTTTACGATCTTTAAAAATCTTAATAAAACCTTCGTTACACTTAGTTTTTTTAGAGGTTTGGGATTTTTGGCAATGAATATATTTATATTTATCTCCGTGATAAATCTTGAATTTGCGACTGCAATGACGCTAACTTTTTCATCTCCATTTTTTATAGTTTTATTTTCAATATTTTTTTTAAAAGATAAGGTTGGAATTTATAGATGGTCAGCAATTTTTATAGGTTTTTTGGGTGTAGTGCTAATTATGAAACCTACCAGCGAGATATTTAACTTCTATTCAATCTTTCCTATTTTAACTGCTATCGCATGGGCTATGACAGTTATAATTCTAAAATTTATTCCTGAGGGTCACTCAACTGCGAAGATACAACTTTTCACTCTTATTTTTAATGTTATAGGTGGTGTAATTTTATACTTCGTTACAAGTGGTCATGCGGAGATAAAAAGTGTTGAAGATTTCGTTTTAATGACTTTGACAGGTATACTAGGTGGAACTGCTGCAATTTTATTTATTTATTCTTATAGATTAATCTCAGCAAGCAAAATGGCTTCATTTGAATATTTGGGTATACCCTCTTCTTTTGTCCTTGGATGGATTTTTTTTAAAGAAGCTCCGTGGGAACAACTTTTTCCAGGTGTACTAGCAATAGTTTTGGCGGGAATGATAATTATATGGAGAGATAAAGTTAAACAAAAAAGTATTAAAGGTAATAATCAGTTTAACTAGCTGACTTCATTGATTTCATAACTATTGCCCGGTCTATCTCTCCTAACAAGTCTCCTGTATCGCTACAAACAACTGGGAATGATTTATCAGAATCAACAAGCTTATCTATCAATGTTTCAATTTTAGAATTATCAGGTATGCAATGTGATTTGTCTCCATATAATTTTTTTGTATCATCGCAACATTCTTTTCTCATAACTTTTCCAGCACTTAAAACTTTGTATTTTGGGACGTCCTCGCAAAAATCTTTTACATATTGATCTTTCGGATTAGCGACAATTTCTTCTGGTGTTCCAACTTGTGATACTTCACCATCTTTCATGATAGCAATATGATCTGCCATTTTTATAGCTTCTAAAAAGTCATGAGTAATAAACACCATAGTTTTTTTGACTTTTTCTTGAATATTTAAAAGTTCGTCTTGCATTTCTCTTCTTATAAGAGGGTCAAGTGCTGAAAAAGGTTCGTCAAATATTAAAATTTCTGGATCTACTGCCAAGGCTCTTGCTAAACCTACCCGTTGTTGCATCCCACCTGATAGTTCTCGAGGATAATTATTTTGCCATCCATCTAAACCCACCATTTTTAAAACTTCCATTGATTTTTCAATTCTCTCAATTTTTTTGCTTCCCCTTACCTCTAGGCCGTAACCAATATTTTCTATAACTGTCCTATGTGGAAAAAGTCCAAAATGTTGAAACACCATACTCATTTTGTTTCTCCTTAAATCAAGTAACTCTCTATTACTCATCTTTGTTACATCTACGTCATCCATTTTTACTGTTCCTGAGGTTGGCTCAATTAGTCTTGAAATGCATCTTACTAATGTTGATTTTCCACTTCCTGACAAACCCATTACAACAAATGTTTCGCCTTTTTGAATTGAAAAACTTACACCCTTCACCGCAACTACATGTCCAGTTTTCTCTTGTACTTCCTTGATTGATAATTTCGGATCTAGTTCCTTCATTATTCTTTTTTCATCAGGCCCAAAAAGTTTCCAAATATTTGAACAAGTTATTTTTGAAGAACTACTCATAATTTCTATGTAATAAAATCAAAATAGACAATATTTTCCTTTAAATGTAAAATAATATATTTTATTTTATAAATACAATGGATGCAGTTCAAAAAACACTAGAAAATAAAAATAATACAAAAAGCATTATAAAATATTCATTGGTATTATTGGTTTTTATTGGAGCCTTATTTCTTTCAACTCAAAATGACGGACCATCAAAATTTCCTAAAGTTGTAACTGATGAATTTACTTTTACAGCATGGGTAAATGAAGGGGAAGATTATCTAAAGAAAAATTACAGATGGATTACAAAAATTTTAGCAAATTACATTAAGGCTGGTTATTACTTTTTAGAAGATTTTTTACTTGACTCACCTTGGATTTTAGTCGCCGCAATTTTAACTCTTCCTTGTTTTATAGTTGGTGGGCTAAAATTAGGATTGTTTTCATGCTTTGTAATTTATTTTTGGGGAGCTGTTGGATTATGGGAAGCATCTCTTCAGACAGTTGCTTTAATGGGATTGTCAGTTTTCTTATGTGTATTTTTCGGAGTATTACTTGGAATAGCATGCTCTCAGAGTGATAGATTTGAAAATTTTATGAAACCTGTTTTGGATACTATGCAGGTTATGCCTGCTTTTGTTTATTTGTTTCCTGCATTATTTTTTTTTGGTATCGGGGGGGCACCTGCAATATTGGCTACAATGATTTATTCAATGCCACCAATAATTCGACTAACCAATACTGGTATTCGGCAAGTTTCAAAAGAAACCGTAGAGTCTGCAACTTCATTTGGTTCAAGTAAGTTGCAATTATTATTAAAAATTAAAATTCCTATGTCACTGCCAAGCATTATGATGGGCATCAATCAAGTGATTATGATGGCGTTAGCTCTCGTTGTATTGGCATGTTTTATTGGTGCAGAGGGGATTGGTGGACAAGTATGGCAAGCAATAAGAAGGCTTGATGTAGGATGGGCAATGGAAGGTGGTCTTTGTATTTTATTCATGGCAATAATGTTTGATAGATTTAGTAAAGCTTGCAGTAATAAAGAAGATAAACTTCCTTCAAATGTAAAAAAATTTCATTTACTTCCTCAAAATTTAGAAAAATATAAAATAGCAAGAATTTTGGAAATGCCTTTAGATATTGCAAGTAAAATTATAGACTTTATTTGTATTAAAATTACAAATTTTATTGCAATCCTCACAAGTATATTAATTTCAATTTTCAATAAAAATGCTGCAAATGATATTGGTGAATTTATAACTGGAAGATTTTATTTGATACCATCATTGTTAGCTTTATTTGTTATTTCATTCATAGACTCGAATTTGTATGAAATAGGAACTTTTCCTAAAGAGTGGAAGCTATCAATAAGACAACCGATTTCTAATGCTGTGGAGTCGTTGACAGTCGATCCAGGCTTTATTGCGTTTTCTAAAGGATTAAGAGGATTTGTTTATCTAAATTTGTTAAGGCCTTTAGACATTTTTTTAACTCATACTCCATGGTGGTATACATTAGCAGTTTTTGCAAGTATTGGTTATTTTACAGTTGGATTAAGATTTGCAATTATTACAATAATCCTTTTGTTGTTTATCGGAGCTTGTGGAATATGGCCACAGTCAATGATTACATTATCCTCGGTTTTAGTTTCAGTATTGTTATGTTTTATAATAGGAGTTCCTCTAGGTATAATAGCTTCTTACAGCGAAAGATTTAAAAATATTCAAGATGTTGTGCTGGATGCTATGCAAACTCTTCCATATTTTTGTTATTTAATTCCAGTTTTAATGTTTTTTGGAGGTGGAATAGTTTCTGCAGTTCTGGCTACAGTAATATATTCTATACCTCCTATAATAAGATTAACTGCACTTGGATTAACTCAAGTATCTGGTACCTATTCAGAGGTATCAAGATCTTTTGGTGGATCTCTTTTGCAAACTCTTAATAAAGTAAAATTTCCTTTAGCTGTGCCAAGCTTAGTCATAGGTTTTAATCAAACTGTAATTATGGCGTTTGCAATGCAAATTGTTACTCCACTTATAGGTGGAAAAGGACTAGGTCTAGAGGTTTTTAATGGATTGGCTAGATCAGATACTGGAAGAGGATTAGCAGCTGGTGTTGGGATAGTTCTTCTAGCAATTATAATTGATAGAATAAGCCTTGCTTGGACAAAGAAACAAAGAATAGCATTAGGTTTAGCTAAAAAATAAATGAACAAAAATAAAGGTTTGCCTTTAACCAGCAACCATTGGGGTACCTACAGAGCAAAAGTTAAAAATGGTAAGGTCGAGGAACTCATTGGTTGGGAACATGACAAAGATCCTTCTCCTATAGCACAAGGAATTGTTGATGTACTTGATGGACCAACACGTATTGAAAAGCCAATGATAAGAAAAAGCTGGTTTGAAGGAGGTCCAGGAACTAACAACAATCTAAGAGGTGTTGACCCATTTATTGAAGTTAGTTGGGACAAAGCAGAAGAGTTTGTGGCAGAGGAAATAAATAGAGTAAAAGATAAATATGGTAATGCATCAATATTTGGTGGCTCATATGGATGGGCAAGTGCAGGCAGATTTCATCATGCTCAAAGTCAATTACACAGATTTTTAAATTGTGTTGGTGGATATACTAGATCCAAATTTACATATAGTTTTGCTGCTGCCGAGGCAATGGTTCCTCATATCCTTGGAAGTTATCGTGCTTATCTTGATACATGTACCAGTTGGGAGTCTATTAAAAAAAATACTGAAGTTTTTCTCTGTTTTGGTGGAATACCAATTAAAAATGGACAAATTTCTCAAGGTGGAACAGGTCATCATTATCAAAGAGAAAATTTACTTCAATCTGCAAATTCTGGAATAGAGTTTATAAATGTTAGTCCTCTTAAATCTGATTTAATTAATGAAGTTAGTGGTGAATGGATTGCAGCAAGACCTAACACAGATACTGCTTTAATGTTAGGACTGGCTCATACAATTTATGCTGAAGGACTTAGTGATACTAATTTCTTAAACAAATATACGCATGGCTTTGATAAATTTTTACCTTACCTTTTAGGAAAAAATGACGGGGTAGTAAAGAATGCTGAATGGGCTTCGATTATTTGTAAAATTTCAGCATCCAAAATTAAAGAACTAGCAATAAAAATTGTGAAAAAAAGAAGTATGATTTCTATTAGTTGGTCCTTAACTAGACAAGATCATGGTGAACAACCGTTTTGGATGGCTATTATGCTTGCTTCTATGATCGGTCAAATAGGATTACCAGGTGGAGGATTTGGTTTTGGTTATAGTGCTACAAACTTTATAGGTGGTCAATTTAAAGTTTTGCCTGGAGCAGCATTTCCACAAACCGAAAATAAAATAGAAAATTTTATACCAGTTGCAAGAATAAGTGATCTTTTACTGAAACCAGGAGAAAAATTTGATTTTAATGGAAAATCGTATGTCTATCCAGATACTAAAATAGTTTATTGGGCAGGTGGAAATCCTTTTCACCATCACCAGGATTTAAATAGACTTATAAAAGCTTGGGAAAAACCAGATACAATAATTTCAAATGAATGGTGCTGGAACACTCTTGCAAAGAGGTCTGATATCGTTTTGCCTTGCACTACTCCTCTTGAGAGAAAAGATATAATGATGACGCCCAGGGATCCATTTGTTGTATCAATGGATAAAATAATAGAACCTTATGGACAATCTAAAAATGACTTTGAAATTTTTGCAAATATTGCAAAAAAAATGGGTATTATGGAAAAATTTACTGAGGGAAAAAGTCAAGATGAGTGGCAAGAATGGATTTATAAACAAACATTTGATAGAGCAGCCGCTGCAAATATTGAAATACCTAAATATGAAAAGTTCCGAGAGCAAAAATGGTTTAAAATTAGTGAACCGACAGAACCAACAATAATGTTAAAAGATTTTAGAGAAGATCCTAAAAAAAATCCACTTAATACACCAAGTGGTAAAATAGAAATTTTTTCAAAAACCGTGGCTGGCTTTAATTATGGTGACTGTCCAGGACACCCAGTGTGGTTCGAACCCTGTGAATGGCTGGGCAAAGTAAATAAAAAATATCCACTTCACTTAATATCAAATCAACCGAAAAATAAACTACACAGCCAAATGGATCATGGAAAGTATAGTAAGTCATTTAAAATAAATGAGAGAGAGCCACTTGAAATTAATCCTTTAGATGCAAATAAACGTAATTTAAAAAATGGAGATGTAGTTAAAATGTTTAATGAGAGAGGATCTTGCTTGGCTGGTATAAAAATCACTGAAGATGTAATGCAGGGAGTAGTACAAATGAGTACTGGTGCTTGGTATGATCCAGAATATCCTACTCAAAATGGAAGCATGTGTAAACACGGTAATCCAAATGTATTAACGCCTGACAAAGGCACATCTAAACTTGGACAAGGTCCAATTGCACATTCTTGTCTTATTGAGATAGAAAAATATAATGATAAGCTTCCAAAATTAACTGCTTTTGATCCACCTACAATTTTAAGATCTAACGCAAAAACAAATTAAAGAGATTAAATTGGGAAATCTACAAGAAGAATCTGATCTAAACAAAACAATACAAATTAGTGCAAGAAGATTTGAAGAATCTCCTTACATTGATAGAACTAATAGTGCTAAAATGGTTCGTGGAGTTTATGCTGGACGATATTTTCCAATATCAATAGGAGAAGATCCAATAGAAAAATATTGGCTTCTAAGACAGAAAGCATTGATTTTTGATGTTCCAGAAAAGCCAGTAGAAATATCAGGTAAAGATGCAATTCCCTTTTTAGAAAAAATATTAACTAGAAAAATTTCATCAATTAAAGAAGGTAGAGGTTATTATTCATTAGCATGTACCCCGCAAGGTGGAATTTTTATGGATGGGGTAATTTTTAAATTTAGTAATAATAAATTTTGGTATGTGCAAGCTGATGGTCCTTTTGAAGATTGGTTATTGGCTCATAGTGAAAATTTTGACGTAAAAATATCTGATCCAAAATCTAGAGTTCTTCAAATTCAAGGTCCTGCTTCAATTGATATTATGAAAGCTGCATCAAAAGGAAATATAGATGAAAACATGTCATATTTTAGATCAGGTTTTTTTAATCTCGGTGGACAAGATTTATATGTTTCAAGAACTGGTTTTACAAATGAACTTGGTTTTGAAATTTATTCTGATGGTTTTAAAACAGATCACTTAGCCCTATGGGATCATTTAATAGAGTGTGGAAAGCCTTATGGGATGGAACTTTCATCCTCTAGAGCTATGACAATAAGAAGAATTGAAGGAGGAATATTTGGAAATTTAACTGATATTGATACTACAATGACTCCATTCGAAGCTGGTTTGGGATTTTTTGTAAATATGGATAAAGATGATTTTATTGGAAGGGAGGCGTTATCAAAAAAAAACAAAGGAACATGTTTGTTTGGTGTTACTTGTGAAACTGATACACCAACTTCTGGAAGTAAAGTTATAGAAGGTGATAATGTTGTAGGACATATAACTGCAGGTGTGCCCTCACCTACATTAAAACTTGGAATCGGATATGTGAGATTTTATGAACCAAAAGAATGGCCAGGTAAAAAGTTAAAGTTGAAATTAAATAATGGTGAAATCCATGACTGTAATGTTGTTAAATTACCATTTTTTGACCATGAAAAAAAAATTGTTAAAGGAATAGATCGTACAATCCCAAATAAACCTTAAAATGGTCAATAGACCGCATTTTTATTGTATAAATGTATTAATTTTTTAAATTATATAGAGTTTACATTCACTCATTTTTTACGCTAAAATAATATTTTAAATTTAAAAAGAAGGTAAAATATATGAAGTTATCAAAGATAATATCAGCACTATGTTTATCTTTAGTGCTAATGATAGGTAGTTTTGGAACAGCTAATGCTAAAAGACTACACGCAGCTATTGCTGACTGGACGGGTGGAATAATTACTTGTGAAGTTGCTGTAGCAATTCTTGAGAGAGAAATGGGTTATAAGGTTAAACAAACTGTATTTCCTTCGGGAACTGGTCTATGGGAAGCAATTGCAGCCGGAGAGCTAGATTTTGCATGTGAAAGCTGGCCAAGTTATGCTGAAGCAGATGATGTAATGTTTAATGAAGATTTAATTTATGATGGCAAAGTAGTAAAATCTTATAAAGGAGATGGAACAGTTGACCTTTTAGGAACTACTGGAATTATAGGTATGTCAGATTACTGGATACCGAAATATGCTGCAGATGAATTAGGTATCAAAACTTGGAAAGACTTAAACAAACATAAAGCCAAATTTGCGACCATTGAGACTGGTGGTAAAGGAAGACTAATAGGTTGTCCAGTAGCTGGTTGGAACTGCCACGACCAAAAAAGACTTGATCTTTTAGGAATTGATTTCCAAGCGGACGAGCTAGGAACGGAGGCTGCTGCAATTGCGGAAGCAAAGGCTGCTTACATGAGAAAAGAACCGTTCTTATTATACCTATGGTCACCACATTGGTTTTTTGGAGAGTTTGACATGGTAGGTGTTCAACTTCCTGAGTATAAAACATGTGAAGGTGATACATTTACTGAAGCAAATAACTGGAAAACTTGCGGTACAAAAGGATGGCCAGCAACGGGTTGGGACAAAGACTATACCATGAACTACGGAAATCCTGCAACTTTCGCTAAAGCGGAACATTCTGAAGCAAAAGCTTTTTTTGAAAAAATGAAATTAGAAAATATTGACCAAGCTAAGATGTTAGTTCAAGTTGATATCAAAAAAAGAGATGTTAAAGAAGTAGTTAACGAATGGTTAGACAACAATCCTGATAAATGGAAAAGTTGGTTACCTAATTAATTATTTTATATATATTTAAAATTAAGGCCCTGATAATCAGGGCCTTTTTTTTTTACCTTTTATAAATTGAAAATTTTAGTGTTTTTTTAAAAATAAAATACTAAAATAAAAAATGATCGATCAATCTTTAAAAAATAAAAAAGTATTAATATCAGCTGGTGCTTCTGGAATTGGTTGGGCTACAACTAAATTATGCTTATCAAGAGGAGCAACTGTTTTTATTTGTGATATTAACAAAAAATATTTAATTAAAACAAAAAAACATGCTCTTTATAATAAAAAACTTTTCGTTCACGAGTGTGACGCATCAAATGAAAATCAGGTATTAAATTTTTTCAAAAGAGTTAAAAAGAAAACGAAAAAAATTGATGCGTTAATCAATAATGTTGGTGTAGCAGGGCCTACAGGATTACTTGAAAAATTAAAATCCAAAGATTGGGAAAATACACTGCATATAGATGTAAACAGTCATTTTTACTTAACAAAACAGGCTATCCCATTAATTAAAAAGTCTAAAAATGGTTCTATTGTAAATATATCTTCAACAGCAGGTATACTTGGTTTTCCACTAAGATCTCCTTACGCAGCGAGTAAATGGGCAATCATTGGTATTACAAAAACCTTAGCAATGGAACTTGGGAAGTTCAATATTAGGGTTAATGCTGTTTGTCCTGGTACTGTAAAAGGTGACAGGATGAAAAGAGTTATAAAAGATAAGGCAAAATTTACCAAAATTTCTCCTAAAGTGATTGAGAAAGATTTTATTTCTATGAGTTCAATGAAGCAATGGATCTTGGAGGAAGATATAGGAAAAATGTGTTCTTTTTTAATTTCAGACGACTCTATGAGAGTTTCAGGACAAGTGATCTCTGTAGATGGTCACACAGAAAGAAATGATTAAATTATCTCAGTTTTTTTTCGTATTTTTTTCTAAGTTTTTGAAGTTCAACTAAATACTCATCTCTTATAATTGAAATTTTTTCAACTGTTTTACCTTTAGATTGTTTTTTTGTTCCCTCAACCAATCTATTAATTAATTTTCTTGAAAGATTTGGAGCTTTTAGTTTTGTCCATGGAAGTTTTAATGCTGGACCAAATTGCTCTAACATATGTTTCATTCCTGATTTACCTCCTGCTAAATGAAAAGTTAGAAAAGTTCCCATTAAAGACCATCTTAATCCAGGTCCATCCTCTATAGCTCTATCAAGATCCTTAGTTGTTGCATAACCTTCACTAATTATATGAAGACCCTCTCTCCATAGAGCCTCCTGCAATCTATCTGATAAATATCCTGGTAACTCTTTTTTAACCATTATAGGATTCATTGAGATAGATTGATAAAATTTTTTTGCTTGATTTATAAACTTATTAGAAGTTTTTTTTCCTGGCACAATTTCTACAGCTGGAAGTAAATACACTGGGTTGAAAGGGTGGCCTATTAATGCTCTTTCTGGATATTTACAATGTGAATAAATTCTAGTTGGCAACAAACCTGATGAGCTTGAGGCAATAATAGCATTTTTTTTTGAATATTTACTAATTGAACTCATTAATTTAGTTTTTAAGGAATAATTTTCTGTAGCACATTCTTGGATAAAATCTGCATCTCTTAAGGTATCTTCGATAGAGGTGAAATATTTAAAATTTTTTAAATTTAATTTTTTTTTATTAAAAAGTTTTTTTACAAATGGCCAAGTTCTTTTAATTTCTCTTGCTAAATTTTTTTTTAAATTAAGATCTTTATCAAATGCATAAACAATTTTATTATGTGCTAGACATCTGATAATCCAACCTACTCCAATTACACCTGTGCCTATGACTGCAACCTTTTTTAATTTGGACATTACTTGTGTTTAACAAGTTTTAATTTTTCTCTTGTTTCTTCAGGAGTCATGGTTGAATAACCAATTTCATTGATTATTCTTGATGCTTTTTCAACTAACTGTGCATTAGTTGCTAATTTTCCTTTTGATAAATATAAATTATCCTCTAATCCAACTCTTGGGTTTCCTCCCATTAAAACTGTTTGTGCTACAAACGGCATTTCATTTTTAGATATTGCGAAACCAGACCAAATCCCCTCTTTGGGCATTATATCTTTCATAGCTTGCATAGCCAAAGTAGTTGCAGGTGCACCCCAAGGTATTCCTAAACACATTTGGAACATTGGTGGATCGCTCAATAATCCTTCTTTATAAAGTTGAGCACCAAACCACATATTACCTAAATCGAAAGCTTCGATTTCTGGCTTAACATTTATTTCTTGTAATTTTTTTGCTGCTTTTCTTAAGTCATTAGGAGTGTTAACTGTAATAACTGAACTGTCTCCAAAATTTAAAGTTCCTGCATCTAAAGTACATATTTCAGGTAAAAATTGTTCTGCATTAGCAATTCTTTCCATTACATTTGCCATATCGGTCATAGGTCCAAAATCTAAAGGGTTTTTTCCTTGACCAATATCAAGATCACCACCCATACCGGTTGTTAAATTTAATATTACATCTGTGTCACTTGATCGGACTCTATCCACAACTTCTTTGTATAATTCTAATCTACGACTTGGAGTACCATCTTCCTCTCTTACATGAATGTGTGCAATAGCAGCGCCAGCTTTTGCAGCTTCTATTGATGCTGTAGCAATTTGCTCAGGAGTTTTAGGTAAATCTGGATGCTTGCTTGCTGTATCGCCAGATCCTGTAATTGCACATGATATGAAAACCTTATTGCTCATTTTGATTACAATATATAATATATTAAAATCTCAAGGGAAATAAAAAAATGTCATTTCATATTACTAACCAAATTATCAAAAAGGAATGGACCGATTACAATAAACATATGAATGTAGCTTACTATGTGTTGGTATTTGATGAATCTTGGGAAGTGATGTTACAAAAATTTAAAATGGGTGAAAATTCAGCCAAAACTACAGGTATGAGTACAATGGTAGTAGAAACTTATATAACATATAATAACGAAGTCAAAGAAGGTGAAGAGGTTGAAGTATTTTTGACTTATTTTGATCATGATAAAAAAAGATTACATTATAAATTGGAAATGATTGAAAAATCATCTAAGAAACTATCTGCAACAATAGAGTTGTTGTCTCTTTATGTAGATTTAAAAAAAAGAAAAGTTTCAGAGTTCGAGGAAGAAAAAATAAATTTAATGCAAAGTTTTATTAATTTAAACGGGAAAAGATTTAATAAAGATCATTTAAAATTTTTATCAAAACTAAAAAAATAATTTATTGATTATTGTTCATTGTATTTACAATAAAAACTCCAATTATAATTAAAGCTAAACCTATGATAGTTGGAATATTTGGTATCTGTTTATATTTAAAAATACCTAGTAAAGATAAGGCTACAATACCTACTCCTGACCAAGTTGCATATGTAATCCCAATAGGTAAAACTCTCATGACATGAGACATTGTATACATGCAAATTATTATAGCTACTACACACACTAATGAAGGAATAAATTTTGTGAAACCCTCTGTTGCTTTAAGAGTTCCTGTAGAAATAATTTCACCAGCTATAGCAATTGCTAAAAGTATATATGCTTGGGCTAAGGACATTAATACTTATACATTTTGACAAAATAAAGATCTAGTATTAAGTTAATTTAATGGAAATTAAAATGCTTTCTGGAGCTCTTGGAGCTGAGATATTGGGAATTGATTTAAAAGATTCCTCATTAGAAAATTGGAATAAAATAAATAATCTTTTATTAGAACACAAAGCATTATTTTTTAGAGATCAAAATATTACATCTGAGGAACAAATTAATCTTGCTAAAAGATTTGGACCACTAGAGAGACATATTTATGTTAAGGGAAGAGAAAATTATCCTGAGATTTTAAGGATAATAAAAGAACCAGATGAAAAACGTCAATGGGGTGAAACCTGGCATACAGATGTAAGTTATAATCCTAAGCCTACCAAAGTAATTATTTTAAGATCTTTAAAAATTCCTCCTGTAGGTGGAGATACAATGTTTTCAAATATGGAAATAGCATACGAAACTTTAGATGAAAAAATTAAAAGTAAAATTAGGGATAAAAAAGCTGTTCACAGCTCTCTGGGAGCAGCAGCTTTTACAGAAGCCTATAAAGCAATGGAGGGAAATGGAAACTTAGACGAATATTCTAATGCACATCCTATTGTACGAACGCACCCTGAGACAGGTAAAAAAATATTATATGTAAATTCAATGTATACAAAAAAAATTTTAGATACTGATGCACAAGAAAGTGAAGATATTCTAAAACAAATATTTGCACATCAAGAAAGGCTAGATTTTACATGTAGATTTAAATGGACTGAAAACGCGGTAGCGATATGGGATAATAGAAGTACATTGCATCAGGGTCTTACAGATTTCTTTCCAGGAAGAGGTTTAGGGCATGAAAGAGTAATGGATCGTATTGCTATTGAAGGAGATCATCCTCTTTAGGTTAAAGCTTTGAAATTCGATTATTTAATTATTGGTGCAGGAACTGCAGGATGTGTACTTGCAAATAGACTTTCAACAAACTCACAAAACAGTGTCGCAATTTTCGAGGCTGGTGGAAATAGTGATATTTGGAAAGTAAACATGCCCCTTGCATTACTTTATACAATGCATGATCCAAAATATAATTTTAAGTACTATTCAGATCCTGAACCACATCTAAACAATAGAAGATTATTTTGTCCCCGAGGAAAAATGATTGGAGGTTGTTCAGCTCATAATGGAATGGTCTATGTAAGAGGGAATAAAGAGGATTACAGAAGATGGGCCTCATTTGGACTAAAGGATTGGGATTATGAAAATGTTTTACCATATTTTAAAAAAATAGAAACTTGGTCAGGAGGCGAAAACGAATTTAGAGGTGGTGATGGTATACTTCCTATAAATCAATCTAAAAATACCAATCCATTATTTAAAGCATTTTTAAGTTCTGCTGGAGAGGCTGGTCATAAAATAAATGAAGATATGAATGGAGAAGATCAAGAGGGATTTGGTATGTATGATGTTACAATCCATAAAGGTGAAAGAGCAAGTGCATCAAAATATTATTTAAATCCTGTAAGAAAAAAATCTAACTTAAAAGTATTTATTGAATCATTTGTCGAAAAAATAATATTTGATGGAACAAAAGCAATAGGTCTCGAAGTAAATATAAAAGGTAAAATTACTAAAATTTATGCCAATAAAGAGATAATACTTAGCGGTGGATCAATTAATTCACCACAATTACTTATGGTTTCAGGAGTTGGGCCAGCTAATCATATTAAAGAAAAAGGTATAGAGGTTATTAAAGATATTCCTGGAGTAGGAAGGAATCTGCAAGATCATCTTGAAACGTATATTCAGCAAGAATGTAAAACTCCCGATACTTTATTTAAATATATAAATAAATTTAATATGGTTAAAGCAGGTATTGAGTGGTTTTTAAATAAAAGTGGTCCATGCTCCACATCCTTTTTAGAGGCTGGTGGGTTTTGTAAATCATCACCAGACAAACAATATCCAAATATTCAATTTCATTTTTTTCCCTCATTTGTTATTGATCATGGTAAAGTTGATCCCGACAAGCATGGATATCAATTACATGCAAGTCTAAACCAACCAAAAAGTCGTGGAAACATAAAATTAAATACTTCTAATCCATACGATCATCCAAAAATTCAATTTAATTATTTAGAAGACGAGTATGATCTTAATGAAACTGTAAAATGTATTCATGTTGCAAGAGAAATTTTAAAACAAAACTCAATGAAGCCATATGCTGGTAAAGAAATTGGCCCTGGTGATAGCAAACAAAGTGATGAAGAAATTAAAGAATATATCAGATCAAAAGCAGAGACGGCTTATCATCCTTCTTGTACCTTAAAAATGGGAGTTGACAAAATGGCTGTGGTTAATGAAAAACTAAAAGTTCATGGATTACAAAATTTAAGGGTTGCAGATGCTTCAGTAATGCCAGAAATCACAAGCGGAAATCTTAATGCGCCCACACTAATGATAGCGGAACGAGCTGCAGATTTTATACTCAATTAATGAAAAAAGCTCAAAATAATCCAAAAGGTATACTTTTTATACTTATCGGAATGGGTTTTTTTTCAATTCAAGATGCACTAATTAAATTTGTTTACAATGATGCAGCTTTATATGAATTATATTTTGGAAGAACTATAGCTGCGTTATTTTTATTAATTAGTTTTTTAAAATTTTCCAATAGAAAAATTAATTTAAAAACATATTACCCTCTTTTGACATCTATAAGAGTTATATGTTTCTTTTTTGGATTTAGTTTTTTTTATATTTCATTAACTTATATGTCTTTAGCAATGGCAAATGCGTTATTTTTTTGTTGTCCTTTCTTTGTATCGATATTGGCAGTTATATTTCTAAAAGAAAAAGTTGGTATAAAGAGATGGTTAGCTATTGTAACAGGCTTTCTTGGTGTATTTATTGTATTGGATCCAGATTTTAGTAATTTCGATTATATGAAACTTGCTCCAATTGCTTGTGCTCTTTGTTATGCTATATCAATGACAATTACCAAAATAACCTCTGATAAAGACAATGTTTATACACAAATGTTACATCTGTACTTTGGGGCAATAATAATAAGTATTTTATTTTTTATTTTTACAGGCAAGGGTCAATTTAATACTTTTAGTGATCCAACATTTCAATTTATATTTAGAGAATGGTTTACTAATCCAGGATATTCTTGGCCCTTTATTGTGGCTATGGGGTTTATTAGTGTTTTGGCATTTTACTTTATTTTAAATGCTTACAGCATTGCTTCTCCATCAGTGGTTTCTTTATACGAATATTCTTTAATAGTTTGGGCAATACTTACTGGTTATGTGTTGTTTGATAGTATTCCTACTTTTAAAACTTTGATTGGTGTATCAATTATAATAAGTGCTGGAGTATATATCTATTTAAGAGAAAAAATTAGGGACCAGCTAATTGTAAGCGAAAACCCAATTAGATAAGTAATTTAAAGTATCTATTAAAATTTAAGAATCTTGTTCTTCAGAATTTACTTCTGCTTCTTGATTTTCCGTATCTGATACTTCGTCTAATGAAACTTCACCTTGTTCATTTACTGTCTCTTCACCAACTGTTTCATCAATGTCTGGTTTCGCTGTTTCAGATAACTCAGCTAAGTCCTCTTTTGTAACTTGAATTTTTTCTGGAGTTTTTCTTGCTCTTTTTGATGGTAAAATAGGAGTACCACTTTTTGATATTTCACCTTTGTACATATTTTCAAATTCATCACCTATATCTTCATCATCTTCAGCAGTGTCGTCTACTTGTTCAACATGTTTTCTCAATTTATATACTGCGCTTTCAGTTAAGTCTGAAACATTAATTTTTTCGTCTGCTATCTCTCTTAAAGAAATGACTGTATTTTTGTCATCATCTCTATCGATTGTTGGTTCAACACCAGCATTAAGTTGCGTTGCTCTCTCTTTTGCAACTAATACTAATTCATAAGGACTATCTACTTTATCGATACAATCTTCTACAGTAACTCTTGCCATGCGGAGTATCTACACAGTGAGCCCTAAAAAATCAAGGATAATTTATAAATATTCAGGATTAAGCTTATTCTTAACCAGATAAAGAAGAATTAATGAGGTCAAAATATATAGCCCAGAAACAACAGCAATCTGCTCAATAGTAAAACCAAAATCTATAAGAATTCCAAATAAAGCGGTCCCAAAAGCTGTAGCAAAAACCATTAATGCTGTAGTTAAAGCCTTTATTGATCCTATATATTTAACTCCATATATTTCAGCCCAAGTTGAAGATCCCAACACATTGGCAAGACCATTTGTAATACCCAATAAACCAAAGAAAAAAAATGACGAAATTTCAGCATTAAAAGATAAAAGTATAATAGTTGAAAATAATAATGGAATGTTCATATAGATTAATAATCTTCTGCTAGAAAATTTGTCTATAATAAAACCTGAAATAAATAGTGTAATGACTGAAAATATTGAATACGCCATAAATGATTGTGCGATTATGTAAGGGCCCCATTCTTTTGAAGTAGTTATAAATGATTGATAAACAAATGAACCTGTCGCTATCCAAGGCATAGCTAGCATGGACATAGATATTATATAAAATCTATAGTCTTTTAAAACTTCAATCCTTTTCCATTGTCTTATTTCTTTAGGATCTTCAGTACTATTAGATTTTTCTCTAGTTTCTAACTTAACGTCTTTAACAAGAAAATAAGATACAATAGGTAAAATAATAATAACCAAAATTGATATGGAAAGCCAAATATCTCTCCATTCAATAAACGTTAATAAAAAAACAATTAAAACTGGTAAAGTAAATTCAGCTAAAGATAAACCTAGCCAGCAAGTACTTAATGCTCTACCCCTATTTTTTTCAAAAAAACGTGAAATAGTTGTTGTGGCTGTATGACTAGATAAGCCTTGGCCTGCTAATCGCATTAAAAAAATTCCAATAAATAAAAATATAACTGAAGAAATTTTAGAAAAAATAAAACATGAGACTGATAAAAATATTATTACATATGATGCAAATTTTAAAATATTTACATCATCTATTTTTTTACCTATCCAAACTAAAATTAAACTACTAAGCAAAGTTGCTGAAGCATAAATTGAGCCAAATTGTCCATGGGTGATAGATAAAGCATCTCTTATACTGGAATTAAATAGTCCTAAAAAAAAACTCTGTCCAAAACTTGAAAAAAATGTAAAAATAAAACCAAACAAAAGTACTTTTAAACTTAAACTCTTAAACATATAAAAAATTTATGACTTGTAATGTTGCTTTCATAGGTCTTGGGGTTATGGGCTATCCAATGGCTGGTTATATATCAAAAGCTGGACACAATGTAACTGTTTTTAATCGAACAAAATCTAAAGCTGAAAAGTGGATTGACGAATACAAGGGTAAAATGGCCGGAACTCCAGCTGAAGCTGCAAAAGATGCTGAATATATATTTACCTGTGTTGGAAATGATAATGATTTAAGAGAAGTTACTTTTGGTGACAAAGGTATTTTTAAAACAATTAAAAAGGGTTCTGTTTATATTGATAACACTACAGCTTCAGCAACAATTGCTAGAGAAATTCATGAGTATGCAAAAAAAAATGGTTTTGGATCTTTGGACGCACCTGTTTCAGGAGGTCAAGCCGGAGCAGAAAATGGTGCCTTAACAGTAATGATTGGTGGCGATCAAGAAGATTTTGAAAAGGCTAAAGACAAAATTGATTGTTACAGCAAAAAAATGAAATTACTAGGTGGTCCAGGCAATGGACAGTTAGCTAAAATGGTTAACCAAATTTGCATTGCAGGTCTTGTTCAAGGTTTGTCTGAGGGTATAAATTTTGGAATGAAAGCTGGATTAAATATGGAAGATGTAATTGAAGTAATTTCAAAAGGTGCTGCTCAATCTTGGCAAATGGAAAATAGATATAAAACTATGATTGATGATAAGTTTGATTTTGGATTTGCAGTTGATTGGATGAGAAAAGATTTAAAAATTGCAATGGAAGAAGCTAAAAATAATGGTTCATTATTACCTGTAACAGAACTTGTTGATAAATTTTATGGAGAAGTTCAAGGTTTAGGAGGAAACCGTTGGGATACTTCGAGTTTAATAAAAAGATTTAGAAAGTAATGTATGCAGCCAGCATACTATGAAAACCTAGAAGAAATTCAAAATAAGTACTGGTCTATGCTAGATGATGCTGTGACTAATAGAGGTTCACAATTTAGAATTCCTGTTTTTATTTGTGCTCATCATGATGAAGTTGATGGTAGAATTGTTGTTTTAAGAAAATCAGATAGAAAAAATAATCTGTTACAATTTCACACTGATTTAAGATCTCCAAAAGTAGATTTTCTTAAAAAAAATAAGAATGCATCTTTAGTTTTCTACGACAAAGAGGAAAAGATACAATTAAGAGTGAAAGTTGAGTGTGAAGTTAATAATCAAAATTTTACAACAGAAGAGTCTTGGAAGAAAACTCAACATATAAGTAGACGTTGTTATTTAACTGATAGTCCTCCAGGAACTCTATCGGATAATCCAACTTCTGGTATGATATCTAAATTAGAAGATTTTGATTACACTATGGAACAAAGTGAAGAAGGTTATAAAAACTTTACAGTGATTAAATGTAAAATCAAATCTGTTGAATGGCTATATCTCGCAGCAAAAGGACACCGAAGAGCAAAGTTTGATTTAGATACAAAAAAAAACGCCTGGCTGGTCCCTTGATGCTTTAAAAAATAGATTTAGAGTATTTTTTCCAATTATCTTGATAGTGCTTGGTATTTTCTGCTACAGCTTTTTTTTCTTCTTCAGACACTTGTCTAATAATTTTACCTGGTGAGCCAACCACTAAAGAGTTATCTGGTATTTCTTTATTTTCTGTAATGAGAGCTTTTGCTCCTATAATACAATTGTTTCCAATTTTAGCATTATTAAGAATAACTGCTCCAATACCAATTAAACTGTTGTTTCCTATGGTGCAACCGTGCAACATAACCATATGTCCAATAGTTACGTTTTTACCTACTTTTAATGGATAACCTGGGTCAGTATGTAAAACACTTCCATCTTGAACATTGGAGCCTTCTCCAATTAAAATATTTTCAACATCACCTCTTAAAACTGCATTAAACCAAATACTTGTATTTTTTTCTAATGTAACATCTCCAATTATTATGGCATTAGGCGCTACCCAATTTTCGCCAGAGTTTTTTGGTTTTTTATCTTTTAAATCATAAAACATAATTTATATATTATAGCATTATGCCAATACAAACTCCAATATGTGATTTTGGGAAAAAAGCTATTCCATTTGAGCTAAAATCAACTGATGATAAAATTTTTAAATTAGAGGATATCGCTGGAAAAAATGGAACTTTAATAATGTTCATTTGTAATCATTGTCCCTACGTTAAAGCAGTTACAAAAGATATTGTTGAGGACTGCAAAAACTTAGAAAAATTTGGAATTAATTCAATTGCGATTTGTTCAAATGACTCTGTTAACTATCCAGAGGATTCTTTTGAAAATATGGTAAAATTTGCAAAAGAAAATTATTTTGGCTTTCCGTATTTAACAGATGAAACGCAAGAAGTTGCAAAAGCATATGATGCTGTGTGTACGCCAGATTTCTTTGGATACAATAAAAATTTAGAACTTCAGTATCGAGGTCGGATGAGAGAATTAAAAAAACTTATTCCTATTAGAGATGGGGAAAGTGATCTATTTCAAGCAATGAAACAAATAGCTGAAACAGGTAAAGGTCCAAAGGAACAAATTCCAAGTGCTGGTTGTGGCATTAAATGGAAACATGATTAATGTATTTAATCGTTACTAGATCTTTTCCACCTGAAGTTGGTGGAATGCAAAGTTTAATGTGGGGTCTATCTCGAGAATTATCCAAAAATTATATGATTAAAGTCTTTGCCGATTATATTGATGGTCACAAAGATTTTGATGAAAATGCATCATTTTCAATTGAAAGAGTTGGAGGAATAAAGCTATTAAGAAAATATAGAAAAGCACAATTAATAAATGAATACATCAAAGATAATAAAATAGATGGAATAATAGCTGATCACTGGAAAAGTTTAGAACTTATTAAATCATCAAAAAAAAAATATTGTTTAATTCATAGTAAAGAAATTAATCATCCAAAAGTTTCAAGCCAAAATAAGAGAATTGTAAATGTATTAAATAATGTTGAAAAAGTCATAGCAAATTCTGAATATACAAAAAATTTAGCAATAGAAAATGGAGTTAATGAAACTAAGGTTACTGTAATTAATCCAGGTATAGATCCGGTTAAAAAAATTAATAAAAAAACTTTAGAAAAAGTTGAGAGTTTGCTTAAAGTTAAAACACCAAGATTAATTACCGTTTCAAGATTTGATAAAAGAAAAAATCATGAAAAAGTAATTATGTCGCTTAGAAATCTAAAACAAATTTACCCTAGTATTGTCTACATTTGTGTTGGCTATGGTGAAGAAGAAGAAAATATAAAAAAACTAGTTAAAGAGTTAGACTTAGAGGCTCAGGTAATGTTTTTTAAAGATATAAGTGATGATTTAAAAAATACTCTAGTTGCTAAATCAGATATTTTTGTAATGCCGTCAATAATTCATAAAAAATCTGTTGAGGGTTTTGGAATTGCCTATGTTGAAGCTGCCCAATACGGAATACCTTCTCTTGGTGGAAAAGATGGGGGTGCATCAGATGCAATTGATCATGAAAAAACTGGCTTAATATGTGATGGTAATAATCTTGACGAAATTTATTCTTCTATTAATTCGATGTTAGAAAATAAAAGATACCTAGATTATGGCAAAAAAGCCAAAGAATTTGTTTGTAAGTTTCAATGGTCAAAAATTATTGAAGATTATAAAAAAATTCTAAATTAAATTTTTTTCTTTAAAGTTTTATAGATATGCCAAATAACAATTAAAATTGTTGTTGCAAGTATACAGGCAGTTAAAGTTCTGTCCCATAAAAATTCCCACGAGCCATTACTTAATAACAAAGATCTTCTTAAATTTTCCTCCATCAATCCACCAAGCACAAAAGCTAAGATAAGTGGAGGCATGGGAAAATCATATAGCCTTAAATAAGTTGCAACCACAGCTATCCCAATCATTAAATAGATATCAAAATTATTAAATGACATTACGTAAATCCCAGTAACAGAGAAAAATAAAATTAAAGGAATTAAATAATTTTTAGGAACAGCAAGAATTCTAGCTATGTAAGGAATAAGTGGTAAGTTTAATATAAGCAGGATTACCATTCCAATGTACATAGACATAATTATTGACCAAAAAATTTCAGGGTTCGTCATATAAAGTCTAGGACCAGGTTGGACACCAAAACCTAATAATGCTCCTAACATTACAGCTGTAGTTCCGCTTCCAGGAATTCCTAAAGTTAGCATTGGAACAAAAGAACCAGAACAAGCAGCATTATTTGCAGTTTCTGGTGCAGACAAACCGTTTACACTTCCTTTACCAAATTTTTCTTTTTCCTCATCACTTACGAGGTTTCTTTCCATTCCGTAAGCTAAGAAAGATGCTATTGTTGCACCAGCTCCAGGAAGAACACCTATTAAAAAACCAATTATGGATGATCTCGGTATTGTTTTATACATCTTTGTTCTTTCTTCTTTATTGATTTTAATGGAACCAAGTTCTGTTAGTGAAACTTGTTTAGCAGCACTGGTTGGATCATTTCTTTTTAAAATAATTGTTAAGGCTTCACTCATTGCAAATGTTGCCATGACAACAAGTACAAAACTAATCCCATCAGTCAAATTCATATTATTGAATGTAAATCTTGTAATATCTGACAAACTATCTTGACCAACAGAAGCTAACATTAATCCTAGTACTACCATCATCATTGCTTTTAAAAACTGGCCTTTAGATGAAAAAGCAGCAATAGCTGTTAAACCTAAAATCATTAATGCAAAATAATCTGGTGATCTAAAAGATAAACTAACTTTTGATAAACTTGGTGCCATGAATAATAAATAAATTGCAGATAATGTCCCGCCGGCAAAAGAACTCCATGCTGCAATAGCTAAAGCTTTTCCTGCTTTACCTTGTTGAGCCATTGGATAACCATCAAATGAAGTTGCGACAGTTCCTGGAACACCTGGTGCATTTAAAAGTATTGAAGAAGTCGATCCCCCAAATACTGCCCCATAATAAACACCAGCCATTAAAATTAACCCTGTTGCAGGATCAAAACCATAAGTGATTGGTATCATCAAAGCAATTGCTGTCATTGGACCGAGACCAGGTAGCATTCCAATAATTGTTCCAAAGAAACAACCAACAATAACCATTAATATATTTTGAATTGTAAGAGCTGTAGTTAATCCAATTAATATTCCTTCAATCATCCCATAACTCCAATTAATTGTAAGAATGGATCTCTTAAGTAAATGTTAAGAACTCCATGAAGTAGATACATGAAAGCTGCCACAAAAGGGAAAGATAGTAAGAACATTAATATCCATCTTCGTTCCCCTAAAAAATAATAAGAAGCAAATAAAAATAAAGATGTTGTTAGAAAATAACCAACTTTTAAAATTGTAGCTCCATAAATAACAGCAATAAGTATAAGTATAACAGTTTTTTTATACTCTAAATTTTTATGATCGACTTTAATAGTATTCGCATCTGGTAAAATAAGTTTTAATCCTGAAAAAAATAAACCAGCATAACCTAAATAAATTGGAAATGTTCTAGCATTAAATGGTGCATTTTCATCAAATGCAAAAACTTGAATTTGGTAAGCGGTGTATAAATAAAATGCTGAGAATATAAAAAAGAGCAGTGATATAATTTTTGTAGTGTTTATATTCACTGCTCTAATTTTTAAATAATCCTAAAGATTATATAACTCCTAGTTTTTTCATAAGAGCTGTCATTTCTTCTGTTTGTTTTTCTAAAAAAGAAACAAATTTTCCCTCTGGATTATAAATGTTAACCCAAGCATTTCTTGCTCTAACAGTTTCCCATTCAGGAGTTTTTTGTACATCACCAAGCATTTTTGCAATAGCTGATTTATCAGCATCACTCATACCTGGAGGACCAAAGAAGCCTCTCCAGTTTACAAATTGTACATCGTATCCTTGTTCTTTAAGTGTTGGTGCATCTGGGGCATCAGAAACTCTTGAAGGAGCAGTGATACCAATGATTGTTACTTGATCTCTTGCACCCATCAATTCACCCAAACCTGTAGAGATAATTTGAGTCTCTCCAGATAAAAGTCCAGCTAATGCTTTTCCACCTGCATCATATGGAATATAAGCTACATCGTTTGGATTAGCACCAGCAGCTTGGAAAGCTAAAGCTCCAATTAAATGGTCCATGCTTCCTCTTACTGATCCTCCAGCCATTTTGATTGAGCTTGGATCTTTCTTATATGCATCAACTACATCTTTAAAGTTTTTATAAGGTGAGTTTTTTGCAACAGCTATTGCACCATAGTCACCAATTACACCAGCAATCGGCACAACATCTTTATAAGATAAAGTGCCACTTCCACTCACGTAACCTTTGTGTCTAGTGATTGATCTTAAAACTAATGGTGTTGATTGAACTAAAACTGTGTTTGCAGGTTTATTGTTAATCATGAAAGCTAATGCTTTACCACCGCCACCACCTGACATATTTTCAAATGATGCGCTTTTTAACATTCCAGCTTTTGTTAAAGCTTCTCCAGTACCTCTAGCAGTTCCATCCCAACCACCTCCAGCACCACCACCAATTACGAAGTGAATTTTATCGATCGCAATTGAACTTGTTGTAGTTGCTGAAAATAATAAGATTGCTGAGAATAATACTGAAACTAATTTTTTTATTTTTATCATTATTTTCCTCTCTTATTTAAAAAACAAATTAGATTACATTGAAATAAATTATGCAACTTATAATTAAGTAACACAACTTTTGATTGAATTATTTCATTTTAAGAAAGTGTTAGTAAATAGTAGAAAATTTTTTTTTTAAATAACAAGAATTCAATTTTTAATCTAATTAAAATTATAAATGTTTAATTTTATTAATCTCAAAATAATTAAAAATTATTTCGTTTCAATTATCGAAAGTTACAAAGCTATAGTTATAGGAATAATTGGAGGATATTTAGGAACTGTAATTGGGCTACCTCTTCCTTGGTTGTTAGGTTCGTTAGGCTTAAATCTTTGTTTTGCTTTTACAAAACTTAAAATAGAGTTTCCAACAAAACTGTTAAATCCAGTTTTTCTGATAGTAGGTATAATATTAGGTGGAACTTTAAATGTATCCTTACTTTATAAGATTCATCTATGGTTATTTTCTTCAATAGCCATGATAATTTGTACAATTATAAGCACTATTATGGCAGGATATTATTTTTTTAAAGTTTGTAAATTTAGTAAATTTATTTCTGTGTTAGCTGCTCTTCCAGGAGCATTTGTTCCAATATCGGCAGCATTATTAGAATTTGGTAAAAATGAGAGAGATAAAAAAGTTTTGATCCCACAAGCAACAAGAGTGATTTTTATTGTTAGTTTTGTACCCATATTTTTTATTAATAATTTAGGCTTTTCAGAAATTACAGGTTATAATTTTTCTAATGTTTATGATTACAAATACTTTTTGGAAATTTTATTTCTTCTAATAATTTGTTTTCTTTTTGCTACTTTACTAAAAAAATTTAATATTCCCTCGCCTGCATTAATAGGTGCTATGGGTTTATCAGGTTTATTTTATACTTTTGAAATAATTGATGCCAGATTTCCAGATACGTTTATTAATATTGCATTTGTATTTTTAGGAACTGCATTAGGTACTAGATTAAATGGTCTTAAATTAAAGGAATTATTCTACTTTATTTTTCACGGATTAATTGTAAGTGCAATTTTAGTAACAGTTGCAATGATAACTGCTTATATTTTAACTTACGTAGGATTTGATTTTATTCCAACTTTTTTAAGTTTTGCTCCTGGTGGAATTCATGAAATGGTAGTTATAAGTGTAGCCTATAAAATTGATCCTATCTTTGTAAGCTACCATCATTTTTTAAGAATATTTTTAATTGTAATATTTCTACCACTGCTTTTATCAAAATTCTATAAAAGCAATTAGCCAGAAAAAAATTTATTTACTTAATAATTTACTGAGCACTTTGATATTTCTAACCTTATCTAAATTTTTAATTGTATTAATTATTTTTTTAGATTTATTTAAAGGCCATTTTGCAAATTCAGCACATCCCATAAATTTATCTGCTACTTCATTATATGTCATTGGTATCGCAGGACTTCCTTTTCCAAAATCACCTCTTCCAGATATTTTTTTTCCATTTTTCAAATAAATATCAATAATTGTAGTCATTTTATCATAACCAGCTGCTTCAGCTTTTTGATTTTTATAAAAATTAATTCTTCTTAGCATTGCCTGAACATCTTGCTTGTTTATTCTTTTGTCTTGATATTCTGGAATATAAGCTCTTCTTTCTATTAATAATATAGCCATAGAGTACTCCATGCTAAATTTTGCCTGAAATTCATTTTTTGGTTTATGATGAATTAATGCATTTTGCATATTATGATTTGTTCCAACATCAACTTTAACAACTTGCTCTGGTTTAATGTCATATTTGTTAATTAATTCTAACATTTTTGTCATGCCTGGATGGGTTAAAGATCCACATGGGTGAGGTTTGATTGATATCCCTGGTTTACTAAAAGTCCACGGTCGGCCTAATTTTCCTTTTATTGAATTTAAATCATATCCACCTCCGTGAGCTTGAAAAAAACCTCTAGGAGATTCTAATATTTTATCAGTTGCTGACCAACCGTAACCTACCAAATCGCAAGCAACTACTCCACTTTCTGCTGCTCGTCCTGCATGTAAAGGTTTAGTCATTGTTCCAAAATTTTCTCTTAATCCTGCGCTCAATGAAGCAGCAACACCTAGGGACTTTTGAATTTTTTCAACATTAAATTTTCTTATTTTTGCTGCAGCAGCTGCAGATGCAAGTGTTCCACAAGTTGCTGTTGAATGAAAACCGTGTTGATAGTGTCTAGGAGACATTGCTTCAGAAATTTTACACTCTACGTCAACCCCAATAAGGTATGCATTAAGAAAATCTTTACCACTAATGTTGTTTATTTCACCTTCAGCAAAAGCACTTGGTAGACATGGTGCGGTAGGATGAGTTAATAAACCATATACTCTATCTGAACCTACTGCTAATTGAGTATCGTCATAATCATCTGAATGGATACCAACACCATTTGCTAATGCTGCAAACTGACTAGGTACTTTCATTTTTGAACCTATTACAGTTGCTCTTCCATTTGCTGAGTTTTTTTTGATCTGTTTAAACAAATACTCACCAGTTCTAGCAACTGAGCCTGATAAAGCTAAACCAAATCCATCTAAAATATGTTTTTTAGCTAACTCGACTACATTTGAAGGAATATTTTTAAATTTTGTTTTATGAACAAACTTTGAAACATAATTTGTGAGTTCTTTACCTTTAGAGCTATTTATATTTGGAGTGTAAGATTTCTTCATGTACTTTTCCTTTCAGTTAAAAGATTTTTTATTGGTTTATAAAATAGACTTAAAAATGTGAGAATAAAAAATGTCATTGCAATTGGTCTTGTAAAAAACATAAATAAATTTTGATCAAAAATAATAATTGATTGCGCTAATGAATTTTCAACTAATTGACCAAGAACTATACCCATAATTATCGGAGCTGGTGAAAATCCAGCTCTTCGTAAGAAAAATCCAACAACACCTGAAATTAGCATAATATAAACATCTACCATCGATTGAGATAATCCATAAGATCCAACCAAACAAAAAACAAATACAGATGGCCACAAAAATCCTCTTGGAATTAATGAAATTCTTGAGAAAATTTTTGCACCTAATAAACCAAATACTAAAAATATAAAATTAGCTAAAAGCATTCCATAAAAAATAGTGTAGAGAAGATCAGGTTGTTGCTCAAACAAATAAGGTCCAGCTCTTAAACCATGAATTTGGAAACCTCCTAATATAACTGCAGTCGTTGCAGATCCTGGAATTCCTAATGCAAGAGTTGGTATCATTGCTCCACCTGTTGCTGAATTATTAGCTGCTTCAGGCGCTGCTACCCCTTCTATCTCACCTTTGCCAAAATTTTCTTTATTTTTAGACCACCTTCTAGCTTCATTGTAGCCTATCATTGCACTTACAGTGCCTCCTTCAGCAGGAAGTATTCCAATAAATGTTCCTATACCAGTTGATCTTAATATTGTTTTTCCACAATTTTTAAATTCTGTTAAGGATGGTAATTTTATTGCAGAAAATTTTATTCTTTCTAATAAAAGTTCACTTTTTGAAGCTTGTACAAAAATTTCGGACATTGCAAATAGGCCAATCAAAACTGGAACAAAACTTACACCTTCAAATAATTCATCAATATTAAATGTAAATCTTGATATTCCAGTAGTTAAATGAACACCAATTGTTGCAACAAACAACCCAATCAAACCACCGATTAGATTTTTTATTGGAGATTTAGAGCTAATAGATGCAAGCATTGATAAACCAAATATTGCTAGTGCAAAATATTCGGGGGGTCCAAATTTGTATGCAATCTTTGCCAAAGTTGGAGCAAAAATAATTAAGACTATTAAGGAAATAATACCTCCAATGACACTGGAAACTGCTGCCATTCCTAACGCCTTACCTGCTTGACCATTTTGAGCCATTGGAAATCCATCAAATGCTGTTGCCGCGGCTGGAGGGGCTCCTGGAGCATTTATTAAAATTGCAGTTATCGAGCCACCAAATGTTCCTCCACAATATAACGCTGCCATTGCAGCAATTGCTTGGTTAGGTTCTAAATAAATTGTAAATGGTAGTAATAAAGCGATCGCCATCCCTGAGCTTAATCCTGGTAATGCTCCAATTAAAACTCCAACTATTGTAGACCCTAAAATTAGAAGGAACGTAGTTAAATCCAGTATTAAAGTTATCTTGCTAATTAATTCCATTAGTAAAAAGTCCTAACTATAAAGTTCTCTAATATTCCTTGAGGAAACTTAAGTTGTAATACAAGTGTAAAAAAGACAAACACAAATACAGTCATTCCAACTGAATACAAAAGAACAAAAAATTTATCTTTTCTTTGCCATAGAAATGGAGTTACAAAAGTAAATATTAAAATTGCTAAAAAAAAACCTAATTTGTCAGCTATTAGAATTATAAATAATATAAATCCAAATGTTATAAAAGCGTTACTTTTAATTGGTTCTTTTTTTTCATCTATCAAATTCTTATTTTGATAAATTTGAAACAAACTTAAAAATATAATTAAAGTAAATATTAATCTAGGCATCATGGTTGGTTGCATGCCCTGAGCTAAAATTTCTGGAACTTCATCAAAAGAAAAGGTGTTAATATATAGCAATATAGTAATTGAAATTATTGCTGATAAAATTTTTAAATCTTTGATCATTAAAAGAATTTTTTTAATTATTAAAAAGGGGGAAATTAAATTATTCCCCCTTTTTTTTCTATTAGATATTTATTATTTTGCTAAGCCTAAACTTACTAAGGCTGCTCTTGCTTCCTTGTAAATTTTCTTGATTTCAGCATCCCATGCAGCCGAACCAGCTACACTTGATGCATCAAGGCCTGCTCCAGTCAAGTAGTTTTGATAAACTGGATGAGCCATTGCTTTCAAAAAGCCCTTTTCAAGTTTTGCAATTCTGTCAGCTGGAGTTCCTTTAAGAACAACCACTCCTCTAACAGTTGCAAATGATGCATTAATGCCTTTTTCTTTCAAAGTTGGTGTATCTGGTAAAGCAGAAAGTCTTTCATCAGCCATTACAGCTAATACTCTCAATTCTCCACTCTCTAACTGATCTTTACCTTCATCTAAATTTAAGCCAGCAGCATCAATTTGGGCACCTACTAAGTTAGTCATAATTGCTCCACCGCCTTCGAAAGGTACAAAAGCAATCTTAGTTTTTGCTTCTCTTGCAAAAATTAAACCTGAAATATGATCTACACTTCCAACATTAGTTCCACCATATTTAATAGGTTTTTTATTTCCTGCTTTAATTAGATCCTCAATTGTTTTGTATGGGCTTTTAGCGTTAACGAAAATTACAATTGGGTCAACAGTTGTTCGTGCAACTCCAACAAAATCATCAATATTAAGTGCTGCACCACCTCTAGCCATTCTAAACAAATGTGTAGGTGTAATTGCTAATACAGTGTGACCATCTCGTGGTTTAGATTTAACATAAGACATAGCTTTGTTTCCACCATCACCTTTTTTTGGTGTGATGTAAGCATTGTTCTTAAGGTTTTTTCTTGTCCTAATTAATAACATTCTGGCTGTAGTATCAGTTCCACCACCTAGACCAGCGTGTGTAACTACCTCAATTGGCTTTGAAGGAAAGTCATCAGCAACAGCTATAGTTGCAACTTGTCCGAGACCAACAAAAGAAGTAATTATTAATGCAAAACTAAGAAATAAGCTTTGTATTTTTTTTATCATTATATTCCTCTCATTAATTATTTAATAGTAAAGTTAATCTTAAACCAAGATTTGTGTCAAATTTTATTACAAAGAGGAATATTGTGTCACAGTTTTAATGATAATATCATTTTCTCTAACACTTTGTTTGCTGAAAGTTTTGTTAAATCTTCAACTTGAATAGCTTTAAAATTTTTTCTTTCAATACTAACTTTGAAAGGAGTTGTGTGAGAGCCAAATAAAGCAATTCCTTTTGATCCTAGATGAGCTGTCATATGAGCAGGTCCAGTATCATTAGCAACCACAAATGAGCTGTCTTTAATCAATGCCGCTAGCTGAGAAATATCTAATGATTTACCATTATCTAAAACACAAAGTGCATTAATACTTGATGCATCTTTAATTTCACCAGGTCCAGGGGCTATAACTACTTTAAATTTATTTTCTAATTTTTCATTAATTATAGAAATTAAATCATTATAGTAAGGCCACTTTTTAGACGTTAAATGAGGTGAACAAAAAGGAAAAAGAACAATATATTTGTTCAATTTATGATAATTTTTTATTTGAGTTATATCTGTTGGACTCCATGAAAAATCAGGGCTTAAAGTATGATTGGTATTAATACCCGAACTTTTTAGTTGATGATCGAATCTAGATAAAACCGAGTCTTTATCAAAATCTTCTTTCTTAGTTCCTTCAGGTAATGTGGTTTCAGTAGATGACCATGTAAATTTTGTTGCTTTAGGGAATAATATTTTTTTGTAAAATGATGTTCTGCTTGAGTTTTGTAAATCATAAACTTTAGAGAATTTGTATTTTTTAATATTTTTCATCAATGAATATAAATAGATCAGATTAAATCTTGGTAGTCTTTTATCCAAAATAACATTGGTAATGTGTGGATTTTTTTTAAATAAATCAAAATATGGTTTGGTTGTTAACAAATGAACTTCATCATCTTTGTGATTTTCAGAAATATCTTGAATTGCTCCACATGCTTGAGCTATATCTCCCAAAGAACCATGCTTAATAATTAAAATATTAGACATATTTATAACAATTTAACATAGTATGAAATTTAATGAATAAAATTATAGTAGAAGTATCAGTAGGTGAACTTTTGGACAAAATTTCAATCTTAGAAATTAAACAAGAAAAAATTAAAGATCCTGAAAAACTAAAATTTATATCAAATGAATATTCGATTCTTAAAGATCAATTAGAAAAAAATGTTAAATCTGACGACAAACTAAATAAACTATTCCGAGATTTAAAAGAAATTAATGCCAAACTTTGGATTATAGAGGACGATAAAAGAGATTGTGAAAAAAATAAGGACTTTGGTGAAAAATTTATAAAATTATCTAGGGATGTTCATTTTTTAAACGACAATCGAGCGAAGATTAAATTAGAAATTAATAATCACACTGGATCAGGTATAAAAGAAATTAAAGAATATACTAGCTACTAAAAACTTTAGGAAACCAATCATCTCTCATTAAGTCTCCAGTTTTTAAATTGATTCCATCAAACGGGGGTGAAGTTGGCCCTCCTCTATCAATATATTTAACATCATCACCTATAAATCTTATTGAAAAGGCTCTTCTAGATTTAGAGGAATTGTTTCCAGTTGAACCATGTACAATTTTAAAATTAAACAAAACAGCATCTCCCAAACTTAATTCTGGAATTAAAATATTTTTTTTAAATTCTTTTGATGATGGTAAATCCATAAAAGAACTATCATCATTATACCAAGATTGGTTATTTGACCATTTTGTGGGTCTAATTAACTTTGGCCATCTATGAGAGCCTAAAATTAATTTAAGATTATTTTGCTTATCAACTCCGTCTAATGGTATCCAAAAACTTCCTGTATCATTACCATCAACACAATAATAAGGCATATCTTGATGCCACGGTGTCTCTTTATTGGTGCCTGGATCCTTAATAAAAATATGTTCATGAAAAATTTGAGCTAATTTAGAATTAGTTGCTTCACTAAAAATCTGTGCAGCAGGTGAATTAAAAATACAATCTTTAAACTCTTTAATTCTTTCCCAGTTACAATAATCTTCAAAAAATCTTCCAGTATTATCATTTACGTTTTCTCTTCCATGCTTGCTTGGGTTATTTAATACTTTTTCAAATCCTTTTCTCAAAGGCTTAATCCAATCTTTAAATATATCTTTAATAATTATCGCGCCATTTTTTTGATAATCTTTGATTTGTTTGTTAGATAAAAACATATTTATTGTTGAAAACTGTATTTTTTTTCTAAGTATTTAATAACGTTATGAATGATAAAAGTCATGAATAAATAAATTCCACCAGCAACGATAAACACTTCTATTGGTTTAAATGTTGTTGAAATAATGTATTTTGCAACACCTGTTAAGTCCATTAATGTTACTGTGCTAGCTAATGACGTTCCCTTCATCATTAATATGATTTCATTTCCATAGGCTGGAAGTGATTGTCTAATAGCTATTGGAATTTGTATTTTATAAAAAATTATTTTATTTGATATTCCTAAGCTTTTACCTGCTTCGATAATTCCAGGTTTAATTGTTTGAAAGGCAGATCTTAATATCTCAGATGTATAAGCGCCTGTATTAAAAGTAAAAGCTATAATTGCACACCAATAAGGTTCTTTTAAAATTATCCATAAAAAAGTTGATCTTAAATATTCAATTTGGCCTAATCCAAAATAAATTATGAAAATTTGAACTAATAGTGGTGTTCCTCTAAAAACATAAGAATACCCATAAGCAAATTTATTAATAAATATATTTTTGTTTAATCTTAAAATTGCAAATAAAAGACCTAGGAATAATCCAAAAAATAATGATGCAGATAACAATTTTAAAGTAACTACTGTTGCTCCCAAGAGTTTGGGGAAACTAATTATCATTAAATCAAAGTCCATTAATACCCCCTGCTATACTTAACTTCTAACTTGTTAATTAATTTCATACTCACGTAAGTAAGTAACAGATATAAGACTGCTGCAAAAGAATAGAAGAATAAAGGGTCTCTTGTTGAGCCAGCTGCAATATAAGACTGTCTCATTATTTCAACCAACCCTGTTACTGAAATCAGAGAAGTATCTTTTAAAGTTATTTGCCAAACATTACTTAAGTTTGGAATAGCTAGTCTTAACATTTGAGGTAGGATAATTTTATAAAACTGAGTAAATTTACTTACTCCTAAAACCTTTGCAGCTTCAAACTGACCTTTATCTAGAGATTGAATTGCTCCTCTAAAAACTTCTGTAGAATATGCACCTGAAATTATTCCAATTGCCATTGATCCAGTAACAAAAGCGTTAATTTCGATATACTCATAATAACCAAAAATAGAGGCAACGTACATAATTGCTCCACTTCCACCAAAAAAGAAGAGATAAATAACTAATAACTCTGGAACACCACGAATTACTGTTGTGTATAAGTTACCAATTAAATTTAATGGCTTATATTTGGATAATTTAAGTGGGGTAAATATTGCTGCAAATATAAAACCAATTAGCATTGCTGTAACTGAGACAGCGATGGTCATCAGGGTAGCATAAAATAATTCATCACCCCAACCAGTTTTACCAAATGCGAGAAGTTCCATATAGACTGGCGACTATATATTATAGTCGCCAAATCTGAAATTAATTACATAGAAGCGTCGAAACCAAAGTGTTTAATAGCAAGTTTGCTAATAATTCCTTTTTTTCTAGCCTTATCAATTGCTTTGTTGAAGTCTTTTAGAAGTTTTGCATCTCGTTTTCCGATTGCATCATCTCCACCCTGTCTAATTCCAACACCAACACCATTGCCAAATGCGCCACCAGAAAAAGTTGGTCCAACTAGAGTAACTGCTTCACCTGATTTATCTGCATAATCTGTAAACGCAACTGCTGCAGCTAATGCTACATCACATCTTCCAGATGTTAGGTCTAAGTTTACTTCGTCTTGAGTTTTATAAGTTCTAACATTTACACTTCCAACATCTCCAGACTCTAAAAAATTCTGATGAATTGTTCCTGTTTGAGTACAAACGGTTTTTCCAGCAAGTGCACCTGTTAATGTTTTAAGAGCTTTATTAACATCCGATCCACCTAACGATAAATTTATACCTTCTGGAGTATCCATGCCCTCTAAGCTTGAACCTTTCATTACTGCAAGAGACGCTACTTCGTCAGCATAACCTTGAGAAAAAGTAATTGTTTTTTGTCTTTCAGCTGTAATTGACATTCCAGCCATGATCGCATCAAACTTTCTCATTAATAAAGCTGGAATCATTCCATCCCAATCTTGTTCTACTATAGTACACTCATGTTTCATAATTGCACATAGTTCTTGAGCTAACTCAACCTCAAAACCTATAAGATTTCCTGAGGCATCTTTAGAGTTCCATGGAGGATAAGCTCCTTCAGTTCCTATTTTAATTTTGTCAGCGTAAACATTTCCGATAACAAAAAGAGAAGCAAGAACTGTTAAAATAGTCTTTTTAAATATATTCATTATTTTCTCCTTAATTTAGAGATAATTATTTCATAAATTTAAGTAATTAAAAAGAAAAATTAATGATTTATTGAGGAAGAAAAATTCCAAGAACAATCGAAACTTGGGATATAAACTCTAGATAATTTAGTATTTCCAAAGTGATGGTTAAATACATTAAGCCAATTATCAACTTGTTTAGGTTTCTTATCTTGACTACCAACTTGTGCAGTAATCACACCTTTTGGTTTTAAAATTCTAATCATAGAGTCCATATTTTTAGCTGCAAGATCTATGCAAAATTGATCATCATTAAGGTCAACGAAAATATGATCATAAGTATCATCATCAATTGATTTAATACTTTCAAAAGCATCTCCCCAAACACATTTTACAGAATTTTTTTCAGTAGCTTTTTTTCCTATATCTCCAAGATGTTTATTACAAACATCAACAACTTCTGGATCCAACTCAAACCAATCTACAAAATTAAAATCTTTAGAGATACATTCTCTTGCAACCCCTCCATCGCCTCCACCAATGATGGCAGCTCTTTCATTATTTTTGTTTAGACTTAAACCTGCGCCCACAAATGTTGAGCTATAAAATTGTTCATCTGTTGTTGCTACTTGGATTTCACCATCAATAAATAGAGATTTTCCAAATTGCTCCAACTCTAGAATTTCAACATGTTGACCAACTTTTGATTTAAAGTCTTCCAAAACATCATTCACTACATACGATTTTTGTAGTCCTGGTGAGCTATAAATATCATGATAAAGAGATTTTGTGTCTCTATTGAACTCTTTTTTAACAATTCTTTTATGTTCAAAATTTTTTTTAATTATATCAATGGCAACAGATGGATTTACTTTTCCACACGTAAAAAAATCAAAGCTAATTAT
>CABZJV010000003.1:17500-60871 GCA_902526115.1 uncultured Pelagibacteraceae bacterium | reverse complement strand
GAAGATTTATCTAAATTTATTGCAGGAAGATCAATTAATGAAATATTAAAAAGATTTGATAATAAAATTAGGGACCCAAGAGGGTCCGGTAAAGGAAAAAACGTATCACAGATCATAAAAAATTTTCTTAAAATAAAATGCCCAATAAATAAAGCGGCAGCTGAATTAAATAAATTTTTTAAAAAAAATAAGATTAATTTGGTGGTAGATCAAAAATATTTTCCGACTTCGAAAAATAAAATTTCAAAACTTAATGTAGTTTTCTCAGCTTCTTTTGGAAGGCAATTAGAATACTACACAGGTATGGTTTTTAAAATTGACATTAAATCCAAGTCAAAAAATAGAAATATAATTAATGGAGGCAGATATGATAAATTAATTTTTGATCTTGGCTCTAAAAAACAAATACCAGCAGTTGGAGCTGCTTTAAACTTAAGTAATTAATGACAAAAGATATTATTAGTATTGGAATTCCCAGCAAAGGTAGACTAAGAAAAGATATTTTAAAGATCTTTAGAAAAAATAAATTGGATCTTATTTCTGAACGTGGTGAAAGAGACTTGTTACGATCTATTAAACAATTAAAAAATATTAAAGTTTTGTATCTTCATGCAAGAGAAATTGTTGAAAGACTTGGTGATGGCTCATTAGATCTAGGTTTTTCAGGTTTTGATTTACTAAAAGAAAGTGAAATTAATATTCAAAATAAAATTTATGTTTCTAAAAAATATAATTTTGGAAAAGCAACATTAGTTGTAGCAATTCCAGATCCTTGGATAGATGTCCAAACAGTTGCAGATTTAGAGGAAATTGCATTTGAGTTTAAAGATAAAAAGAAAAAAAGATTAAGAGTTGCCACGAAATATCCTAATTTAACTCGAGAGTTCTTATTTTCAAAAGGAGTAACACAATTTAAATTAATAGGTAGTTTGGGGGCAACGGAGGCCTACCCTTTCACTGGATCAAGTGAGATTATCACAGATATAACTTCAACTGGTGAGACTTTAAAAGCTAATAATCTTCGTATTCTAAAAGATGGAGAAATATTAAAATCCGTGGCTTGCATGATGATATCAAAATCTTCTTCTAAAAATAAAAAAGTGAAAAAATTAGCTAACTTACTTTCTAAGAATTAGATCTTTCCAATAAATTAAAATAATCCTTATAATATCTAGGTTTCTGGCTACAGCATAAAGAGCAATAGCCACTCCTATAACAAATATAATTTTTAATATTAAGAATAATTCCATCAGATAAGCTTTAAATAATTAAATATATTAATCATATTTTTACTATAAAATATATCATTAGAATCATGGATATAATTTTAGTTGTTTTATTAGTTTTATTAGTAGGGATTGCTTCATCAATTCTTTATCTTAATCTAAAATCTAAGCGTAAGGATGATTATGAGGATAATGAAGCCGAGGAGATATCTAATTTAAAGAATGAAATACAAAATTTAAAAAATACTCTTAATAATACTATTAATACCTCACTGAGCTCAATGTCCACCTCCTTTAATAATCTATCAACAGGGGTTACAAAAGATATGACTGAAGCTTTAACTAAAGTTGATGAAAAAGTTGGAAACTTTAATCAACAAGTAAAGTTATTAAATCAAAGTCAAGAGGGGATTAACAAAATTTTAGCTGGAGTTAAAAAATATGGAACCCTAGCGGAATTTAGTTTAGATGCTTTAATAAAAGATTTATTACCTGCATCTCAATTTATGACAAATATGAAGATGAAAGAGGATACAAGTGAAAATGTTGAATTTGCAATTAAGCTTCAAGGAGATATTTTGGTTCCAGTTGACAGTCATTTTCCTGTTGAAAAATTTAAAGCAATTACTGACGGTTATGACGGGGACGATAAAAGAGCTATTGCAGATGCAAGAGCTAAATTAGCAACTGCTTTCAAATCTAAAGCTAAGAGTGTTAATGAAAAATATATTGTTCCACCAAAAACTACAGATTTTGCAATTGTTTATGCTCCGACTGAAAGTTTATATAAAGAATTAACTGAATACCAAGATCCAAGTACTAAAGAATTGTTAACCCATGAATTAATGAAAAAATATAAAGTTGTAATTTGTGGACCAAATACTCTTTCAGCTTATTTACAATCTCTTCACATGGGTTTTCAGTCATTGAAGGTTCAAAAAGGTGCAACAGAAATATACAACCATCTAAAAACAATCAGTTCAAGATTTAGTAAGCACTTCGATAATATTATTTCACTAAGAAAAAAATTAGAAGAAGCAATGGCTGTTGTAGATAAGTTTGGAACAGATGCTAGATCAATCACAAGAACGCTTGAAAGCATTAAAGATCCTGAACAACTTGAAAAAGCTGTTCAAACTGAAAATGTAGAAAAATTTGTTGATCGTTCAAAACAAGCAAATAATTAATTTTAATTTTTCTTAAATAAAGAATATAAGAAATCACATGCAGTGGAATAAGAAATACGATTATCCAAAATCCGCAAGAGCTACGGTAGATGGCATAAGAAGATATTTATTGGGAGAGGCCAAATTACCATCAGTGACTAGTATTCTTGATCAAACTCGTTCTGAAGAGGATAAAGCTGCCTTAGCTAATTGGCGTGAGAGAACAGGCTATAAAGAATCTGAGGCAATTACAAAAGCAGCAAGTAGCAGGGGCTCTCAAATGCATAATTATTTGGAGTCTTATCTACTTGGAAGAGAAAATCTCAGTTTTTTTGATGATAATGAACAATATAAATTAATGGCAAAAGAAATAATTGAAAAAGGTTTGAAAAATAGATTGGAAGAAATTTGGGGAGTTGAATGCACGCTTTACTATCCAAACAAATATGCTGGTACAGCGGATTGTGTTGGAGTTTATGAGGGACGAGAAACGATAATAGATTTTAAACAAAGCAATAAACCAAAAAAATTTGAGTATATTGACTCTTGGCTTCTACAAACGAGCGCTTATTCATTGGCTCATAACATTGTGTATAACTCTAATATCACTTCTTGTGTAATCCTAGTTTGCACAGTAGACAAATTATTTCAAGAATTTAAAATTCAAAGCCATGATTTAGTTGTTTATCAAAACTTATTTTTAGGAAGATTAAAAAAATTTAATGAGCTATCAAATTTAGCATAAATATTAAAATGGATAAAATTGTAATCTACGATACTGAAACAACCAATAGCACTATCTGGGGAAGTATTATAGAAGTTGGTGCAATAGTTGTAGATAAAAATCTAAAAGAAATTGGAAAGTTAAATATAAGAGGCAGAATGCCAGAAGGGGAAGTCCCCAGTGCCAAAGCACTTTTGGTGAATTCTACAAGTGTTGATCTACTTACGAAAGGCAATTATTCACATTATGATTTTCTAGGAGCTGTCGAAAATTTTTTTTCAAAAGCAGCTCCATCTTTATTCATGGGTTGGAGTAATCTTAATTTTGACCGTCGAATGTTTCATTTTAATTTTTTTAAAGGTAACAGATATCCTTATTTAACCCACTCTTCACCTAATAAAGAATCTGATGGTCTACATGTTGCAAGAGCTGCTCAAACTATAAACTCTAAAACTTTAAAAACGGAATTAACACCTGCAGGAAATGAAAGTTTGGCTTTAGAAGCACTTGCTCGACAACAAGGATTTGATACCACTCAACAACATACAGCTTATCATGACGCTTTCACAAGTTTAAAAATTCTTAGAATTATAAAAGATCAACATAAAGATAATTGGGAAAAATTTTTAAGCACCTCTACAAAAAGTAGTGTTGAGTCAATTTTAAAAAGCGAGGGAATTTATTCCATCTTTGAAAATGTAAAAGGGCGAAATATGATGTATCTTGTTTGTACACTTCATCCAGAGCATTGTTTTCATCCTACTTATGTTTCTTGGGGATATGTTTGGGATTTAAGAAGGGATCCAGAACCTTTTTTAAATTTGTCAATTAATGAGCTTAAGGCAAATTTAAAAAAAATTAGTCCAAAAGCACTAAGAGTGCTAAAAACTAACAAGGCTCCAGTAGTATTAGATAAAAAATTTGCATTAAAGGAAAAAGCATATTCAGAATTAGATTTAGAAACAATTATTAAGAGAGCAAAGTTAGTCAGAAATAGTGAAAATTTTTGTAAAAATATTCAAATTATTAATAGGGAAGCTGCTGATGAGAAAGCTCAAACTCAAACTCAAGAAGATTTGCTTCCAGAAGAAACTTTGTACGAAAAATTTATTCCTAATAAAGATACTGCATTATTTAAAACATGGCATAGTTCATCTTGGGAAGATAAACTTAGATTATTAGATAAGTTTCAAGACAAAAGATGTAGTTGGTTTGGTCAAAAAATTATTTATCAAGAAGCACCTCATATTTTACCTCCCGATTTATACAAAAATATTAAGAGTGAAATTGCTAGGAGAATATTAAGTAAAAATAAGGAAAAATGGCAAACAATTGGCATGGCTTACACTGAAATAGATACATTGAGAGATCAAGCATCTAACCGAGACGATCAGGAAGAGTTGAAAAAATTAGATGAAATTAATGAATTCATTATGTCCATTGAAAAAAAATATGAAATTGCCTAGTTGACTTTAAGGCTCCAATTTATAGAAAGGATTTATGCTTATAGATTTTAAAGACGAGGATTTTGATAGTAAAATTAAAAATGAAGAGGTATCTGTAATTCAATTTTCAGCATCGTGGTGTGGTCCATGCAAAGCTTTAAAACCAGTGATGGATAAATTGTCAGACGAGTACAAAGATAAAGCAAATTTTTATATTACTGATATTGAAGATGCTGGAATTAATACAGGTTCAGCAGCTGGGATCCGTGGAGTGCCAACAGTAATTATATATAAAAAAGGACAAGAAGTTAGCCGTAAAGTTGGAGGAGTCCCAGAAAGTCACATGAAAGAATTCCTAGACGAAAATATTTAGTTTAGATTTAAAACCTCACCAGCAAGATACAAAGATCCTGTAATCAATATTATATCATTTTCCTTGACTGGAATTGATTTTATAGCATCAATAATACTCTCTTTATATTTAACATTATCAAAACTATTAAGTTTGTTCTTCAATACTTTTCCTTTGATTGAGTTTGGTTGATTGGGGATATCTACAGTGGTCAAAGAGGCAATATTTTTAAAGTAACTCATATATTCGTTATGATCTTTGTTGCCCATCATACCTAGAATAATATGTTTATCACAATCCAAACTTTTCAAATATTCATTTAAAACTTTTGCTCCTAAAGGGTTATGAGATCCGTCAATAAGTAATTTATTATTTTTTACCAACTCTTTAAGTTTACCAGAATCTATCTCTTGAAGTCGTGCAATGCTTTTAATTTTAGTAACCCCATCTTTAATATGTTTTTCATTAACTTTCAATTGGTCAATTGATCTTAGGGTGGCTATTGCGGTAGAAATATTTTCTAACTGAAATTGACCTTTAACATTAGGAATTGGAAGCTTAATCGCACCATTTCTATCTTCATAAAAAATAAAGCCATTTTCATTCAATGAATAATTATAATCTTCATTAAAATAATATTTTTTTGAGGAATTTTTTTTAATTGAATTTTTTATTTCATTAATAATTTCAGAAGTATTTTGTTTTGCAATAATAATATTGGAATTTAATAGGGTAGAAGTTTTTTCAAATATTATTTTTTTAGTTGTTCGTTCATTTTTAGGCAGCCAATCTAAATGATCCAAACCAATAGAAGTTACAATACTTGCTAAATTATTTTTAAGTATATTTGTTGCATCAAAACGGTGAAACAACCCAGCTTCAATTAAGTTAATATTTTCAGGGTATTTTGAGGCATTATAAAAGTAAGCTGCAGTTAATATTTCAAAAAAAGTTATTGGCTCATTGTTATTTGCTTCCTCAATTTCCTCAAAAAGAAATTCAAGTTCGTCATCATTTAATTCTTCATTGTTAAATACAAATCTTTCATTTATTCTTTTGATATGTGGGCTGGTGTAAATATTACACTTAATATTTGTCTCTTTTAAAATTGCAAATAAAGCCTGAATAGTTGAATATTTGCCGTTAGTTCCAACAATCGAAATAGCTTTTAATTTATCCTGAGGATTTCCAAGGGTTTTACAGAGTTTTTTTATTCTATTTAAACTTAGATCTATCTCTTTAGGATGCAACTTTTGTAAGCGATTGACTATCTTCTGCAGTTTCATTTTGTTCAGAGCTTATAACAGAATTTCGCTTTAACAATATTGATAATAGAGTTCCAATTTTAGATGCTAGTTCTTTTCGTTCAACTATAAGGTCAACAAATCCAGTTTTTTCAACATACTCACTCTTTTGAAACCCTTCTGGTAGCTCTTCTTTAACAGTTCCTTGAATAACTCTAGCACCAGCAAATGCAATCAATGCACCAGGTTCAGCAATATTGATATCACCAAGCATTGCATATGAGGCTGTTATTCCTCCTGCAGTAGGATCTGTAATACATACCAAATAGGGCAAACCATTTTTTTTTAATTCGTTTATTGCTAGAGTAGTTCTAGTCATCTGAGATAATGAAATTAAACTTTCCATCATTCTCATTCCACCACCAGCACTAATGCATAGAAAAGGTGTTTTATTTTCAATTGCATGCTGAATTCCATATAAAAAAGCTTCACCTTCTGCAGCAGCCATTGAGGCACCTAAAAAATCAAAATCAGATGCAACTGCAGTAATTTTAATATTATCAATAGTGCCAGAAGCAACCATCATTCCACACTCCAACCCAGTTTTTTTTCGTGCACTTTTTAATCTGTCTTTGTATGATTTAGAGTCAGTCCAATTCAATGGATCATCTTTTGGAATAGGAGTTTTAAATATTTCATAATTATTTTTACCAAATAAAATATCAAATCTTTGCTTCGGTTTTATTCGATGGTGTTTGTTACATTCAGGACAAACCCATAAATTATTTTCTAAATCTTTTTTAAGTATTGGGCCTATACAACACGAAGTCCAATCACTATTTGCAATATCTTCTTTCGAAGATCTCTCTTTGATAGCTGTTTTGATTTTCTCACCAGCTTTTATTATTTTTGTAATCCAATTCATTTAATTTTATTTTTTAATCTTCTAACTACACTAATAACATTTGTGACAGCATTTTGTCTGTTTTTAATCGATTTAGATATTTCCTTACAAATTGCGCTTCCTACAACCAAACCATCAGCTTTTTTAAGTGATTTGATAGTTTTTTCAGTGATTCCAAATCCAATTACAACATTTTTTGATTTATTTTGATTTTTAATTTTAAAATAATTTTCTAAGATTTTTCTAGGTAAAACTTTTAATTTTCCTCCTGTAGTAGACAACATACTAATGTAGTAAATCATATCATGTGAATCCTTTATAATTCTTTTTAATCTGATACTCGATGTTGTTGGTGACACTAATTGTATAAAATTAATTCCTTGTCTTTTACATTTTTGAGAAAAACTTTTATTTTCTGGGTATGGAAGATCAACAACAATTAGACCATCTATTTTTGAATTTTTACATTTTTTAAGAAATTTATTTTCGCCAAATTGATAGATCATATTATAATAACCCATTAAAATAATAGGAGTTGTTTTTTTTGTTAACTTAAATTCTTTAGCAATTGCAAAAACATCATTTATTTTAATTCCATTTTTAATGGCTCTATAAGCACTAGTTTGTATTTGACCACCATCTGCAATAGGAGTGTTATGTGGAAAGCCTAATTCACATATGTCAGCATAAGCTGATATTGACTTAAGGATTTCTAAAGATTTTTTCTTAGTATTATCACCTGCAACTGTATAAGTTAATAACGCTGGTCTATTGGCGTTTTTTGCTTTTTTAAAAGCTTCGTTAATTAATGAGGCCATCAAATTTTTCCCAATCTTTCTTTTAAAATATCCTTATCTTTTTGGGCATCCCCACATGAATTTACAATTATAATTGTATCTTTATTAAGTTTTGGTGCAATTTTAATTGCTTCAGCAAATGCATGACTAGGTTCTAAACTTGGATTGAGGTTTTCAAACTTTGTAACCATTAAATGTGCATTCAATGCCTCCTCATCGGTTGCATAAGTATATCTTGCACGTTTAGTATCTTTTAAGAAACAATGAATGGGACTTACACCAGGATAATCTAATCCAGCACTTATAGATTCGGTTTCATTAATTTGACCTTCATTATCTTGGCAAACATACGATGCAGCACCATGTAAAATTCCAATTTTTGCATTTCTACTTAAAGGAGCAGCATGAAGTTTTGATTTTTTTGGCCCACCTGCTTCAACCCCAATCAACTCAATTTGTTTTTTGTCAAAATCTATAAATTCACTCCAAAAGCCATAAGCTGAACTTCCACCTCCAACACAATTAATTAATTTAATTTTTTTTGGGATCCTTTTAAATTCGGATTTCAATTGTATTTTCAATTCTCTAGATATTTGAGCAGTGCTCCAACCACATATTTTAACAAATATATTAGGACCAACAGTACTACCAACACACATATGTGTATTGTCACAATTTGATACCCAGTACCTCATACATTCACTAACAGCATCTACCAAAGTTTGACTCCCAGAGTACACTGGAACAATTTCAGCCCCATTTTTTTTCATTGCGTCACAGTTTGGTTTTTGTCTTTTAATATCTTTAGCACCCATAAATATTTTACATTTCAAGCCAAATTTCTTTGCTGCCATACTTAACATTTTTCCTGCATAACCTGCGCCAGTATCACCAACGATATATTTTTTACCCATAGCCCTACAAAGAAGAGCATGCACGGTTGCATTATATATTTTATGAGCACCGCCATTAGCTTCCGATACAATTTTTGCCCATATTTGAGCTCCACCCAAATGATTAGACAAATTTTCCAATTTTATAAAAGGAGTTGGAGAGCCGATATAATTTTTAAAATAGTAGTCCTTCTTTTTTAAAAATTTTTTATTTTTTCTTAATTTTTTAAATTCTTCCGTCAAATCTTCTACAGGTTTTTTTAGAGTTTCAGGAATAAAGGATCCTCCAAATTTTCCTCCCCAAAAACCAAATTGATCATGTTGATCAATTAACTGAACACCTTTTTTAAGTTTCATTTTTAATTTGTTTTACTTTATTTAAAAAAATATCTATTTTGGATAGATCTTTTAATCCAGAAGTTTCTAATCCTCCAGACAAATCTATAAAATCTGCAATTTTTCCATATTTTTCTAAGTCGTCATTGTACTTAATATTACCAGCAAGCATCAAATTTTTATTAATTTTGATATCTACTATTAGATTGTGATCAAATGCTTTACTTTTTTCATAACCTTTACTATCAAATAAATAAATATCAGTTACCTCATTAAAATCTTGATATCTTTCTAAGTCTGATTTGTCTTTAACAGTAAATGCAGTAATTATTTTTTTATTATATTTTTGCTTAATTTGTTTTATCTCCTCAGGTGTGCAGTCATATATTTGATAATAATCAAAGGGCAGATGTTTAATTTTTTCTAAAATATTTTCATCAGGCTTTACAAGCACTGCTACAAAATTAGAATTCTTTTTATCTATTGCTAATAGCTTATTAAGCTTTTCAACATCAACATATCTTGAGCTTTTTTTATAATTACAAATAAAACCAATGAAGTGAGGTGAATATTGATGATTAATTATAAAATTAAGAGTATCAAGATCTGAGACTCCACAAATCTTAGAACCTTTCATTAGTTTAAATGATTGATTAACGTTTGAATGTTATTTTTAATGTTACCTTTTGTAATAGGTCTTCCAATTACAAGCCAATCGCTGCCGTTTTTATATGCTTGTTTGGGGGTTAAAACTCTTTTTTGATCGTTTAATTTTGAGTCAAATCTTATTCCAGGTGTAATAATTTCTTTTTTAAAAACTTTTTTAACTATTTTAACTTCTTGTGCACTACAAACAATAGCATCTAATTTTGCTTTATTCGCTAATTCAGCTTGTTGGTAAACTAATTTTTTAACATCTTTATTAAAACCAATTTCTTTAAGAGCTTTATTATCTAAAGAGGTTAAAATTGTAACTCCTACTAATTTAGTTCTACCAGAAGCTTTCCTGGCTGCTTTTAATGCTTCTAATCCTGAACTAATGTGCATAGTACAATAATTAAATTTAAGATCTTTAATTGCCTTAATAGCAGAAGCACAAGTATTGGGTATATCTGAAAATTTATAATCCCCAAAGGTTATTTCATTTTTTAATTGTGAAACAAATTTTCTCCCATTTTTGGAACTTAAAAACTCTAATCCAAATTTGTAACCTAACTTTAATTTAGAAGTTTTTGATTTTTTTATTATTTCTTTAATTCTTTGAATATTTGTGTTGTCACAAGCTATGAATATTTTATTCATTTTCATCATTTAATTTTTTAAACATGTCTCTTGACATTTTAAAGTTGATAGTTCTCTTCTGTGGTGTGTTTACCTTCTCACCAGTTTTTGGGTTTCGAGATATTCGTGCTTTTTGAATATTTGTATAGAATATTCCAAATCCTCTTAATTCAACTCTGTCTCCCCTTCGAAGAGCTCTTTTTATTTCATTTAAAATTATATCTGTAAACTTTTCTAAGTCTTTCTTTAAAAAATTTGGATAATTATTTGAAAGTTGTTTTAAAAGCTTTGATTTTACAATAGCCAATTTTATTTATCTTTTTCTTTTTTCTTTAAATCATCAGAAAGTGATGAAAAGGGTAAGTTTTTACCTGATCCCTCAGACCCATATTTCTCAAGAGCTTCTTTTTTCTCTATTTCTTCTAATAATTTTATGCTTAATACCACTTTTCTCTTATCTAAATCTAGATCAGCAATTGCACAATCTAATTTTTCTCCACCAGTCCATCTTGAAGGTCTTGCATCTGCTGTATTAATTGCAATTGCAGATTTTTTGATTTGAAAATCCATCTCGCAGCCTTCAGGTCTTACAATAAGCCCTTTGTTATCTGTTGAAATAACTTTTACAGTAATTGTTTGATTTTTTGATTTATCATTAAAGAAATCGAATGGATCTGCTTGTGTTTGCCTTAAGCCAACTCTAATTTTTTGCTCTGAGGATTTAATTTCTAAAACTTTAACTTTAATTTTATCTCCTTTTTTGTATTTGCCTAACTCTTCCTCACCTTTATTTAAGTAAGTTAAATCATTACAATGCAAAAAAGCATCTATATCTAAATTCCCAATCTTCACAAATAGTGAGTATTCATTTTTATTTACAACTTCACCTTCGACAATACTATCGACAGGGAACTTCTTTTCAAATGTATCAAATGGATTTTCTTGAGTTAGTCTGTGGGAAATTGCAACTCGTCTTTTATCCTTATCAATTTCTGTAATTACACAATCAATTTCATCCCCTACCTTAAACATTTTCTTCGCTGACACATTTTTTTTAGTCCAACTCAGTTCGCTTGAATGAAGCAATGTAGTTAAACCCGGCTCTAGTTCACAAAATGCACCAAAATCCATTAATTTGACTACCTTCACTTTATAAATTTTGTTTAATTCATAGTTTTCAATATGCTCAAAGGGGTCAGGTGATAATTGTTTTACAGAACATCCAACTTGTAGTTTTTCTTTATCAACACTGATAACTTTTAAATCGTGCTTTTCTCCAATATTAAACACCTCATCAGGATGATTAACTCTTGAATAAGAGATCTCTTGTAAGTGAACTAAAACATCTAGCTCTCCATTTACATTAAAAAAACAACCAAAAGAGCTATAACCTTTTACCTCAGCACCTTTAATTATATCTCCAACTTTATATTTTTCTATAATTTTAGCTTTATCTTCTTTTTTGAATGACGAAATTATTTCTCTTCTAGACACGCATGCGTTGCCTCTAACTTTATCTAGTTTTATTAGTGCGAATTTCTGTGGCTCATTCATTAAATGACTAATATCTTTTAGTGGTTTGTCACTGATTTGGGAACCAGGTAAAAACATTAGCGATCCTGTGTCTATGTGCTCAACAATACAGCCCCCTTTGCATTTAGATGTAATTTTTCCCATTATAGGTTCATTTTTTTCGTAGGCCTCAACTAATTTATCCCAACCCCTAATTTTCTGAGCTTTGCTTGCTGATACCAAAACCTCACCGAATTTGTCTTCAATTTTTTCTAATAAAACAGGTATAGTTTCCCCAATCTTTATTTTCTCCGAAAGTCCCATATTTTTTAATTCATTAATATCAAGAACAGGTTCTGATTTTAATCCTTCAACAAAAAGGAAAACAAATTTTTCAGTGATTTTGTTAATTTTACCCTCAATTATTTTACCTTCTTCTATTTGTATTTTTGAGAGTTGACTGTTGAGTAATTTTTCAAATTCTTGTGATGCTGGGTTTGATAAATCTTTATATATTTCCATTAAATATTAATTTTTCTGTCTATAATTTTTTTTATTTTTAAAAAACACGCTCTTTTAGATAAATTTGTGGTGTTAATCAATATAGAATCTTTTGTTTTCTTTAATGGCGAAATTCTACGATTATAGTCACTTTTATCTCTGTTTTTAATACTTTTTAGCACTTCTTTATAAGTTAGTGCTTTTTTTAGCCTTTTTAATTCCATGTATCTTCTCATAGCTCTAGTCTTTATATCTGCTGTTATAAAAAATTTTAGATCTGCGTCTGGAATAATGTTGTATGTTATATCTCTTCCATCAAGACATGATCCGTTAAATTTTTTTGGTGGATTATATGCAAAACTAGTCTGAAATGAATAGACAAGTTTTCTTATATTTTTTCTTTTAGCAATTAGTGATGCTTCGGTTCCAACTTCGTCCGATAATAATTTTTTGTCATTAAAATCTTTTATTTTTAAATTTTTAATTTTTTTTTTTATAAATTGAAGGTTGAATTCATTAGGATATTTTAACTTATTAAAAGCGATTATACGATAAATTTTACCTGTATCTAAATACATTAAATTATAACACTTACTTATTGTTTTTGCCAAAGTACCAGCTCCAGCAGCTGCTGGAGAATCTATAGCTATTTTTAAAATACCTTTTCTTTTAATCATTATTTTTTTAATTTCTTTATCACTTTTAAAAAATTTGGGAAAGAACTGTTTATAGAGTCTTTATCGTGAATAATCCATCGACCACCAAAAGATAATGCAGCAATCACACTGGTCATAAAAACTCTATGATCTTTTAAATAATTTTTTATAACTATTTCTTTATTAATATTTAATTTTGGATTTCCAAATATTTTTATTGAGTTTTTTTTAACAATTGTTTTTATACCCATTTTGTTTAATATTTTCTGTGCCCATTTTAATCTTGGACTTTCCTTTTGATTCAATTCATTTAAGTTTCTAAAAAAGGATACACCATTAGCTTTTGCAGCAATTAAAAATATTATTAGAAACTCATCGATGGCACCACTATTAAATTTTGAAGGACAATCAATTGCTTTTAATTTATTTGTACTTCTAATTATTATATTAGCTTTTTTTTCACCTTTATAGATTTTTTCATTCTTGCAATCTATTGAAACGCCCATCCTTCTCAAAATAGTTATAATACCAGTTCTTGAGGGATTAATATTAACATTTTTGATAGTCATTTTTGAGTTAGGTGATAGAACTGTTAGTCCAATAAAAAAAGCACTTGAGCTTATATCTGAAGGGATATTATAATTTAATGTTTTAATTTTTTTTATTTTTTGAATGTTGATCTCGTCGTAATCATTCTTACTTTTTACCAAAACAGGCAATCCAAGATATTTACATAACAGCTCTGTATGATTTCTAGATTTTTTTGCTTTGATAATAGTAGTACCCTCGGCTTTCATAGCCCCAAAAATTACAGAACTTTTACATTGTGCCGAACCTTTATTTTCAAAATATTTTATCGAATTTAATTTTGATGAACCACTAATTGTAAGTGGTAAATTTTGATTTTTTTTTAATTTAAATTTTGCTCCAAATTTACTCAAAGGATCTGTAACTCTTCTAAAATCTCTTTTAGATAAACTCTTATCTCCTAAAATTTTTATTGGATATGGAGTATCAATTAATATTCCAAGAATCAGCCTACCTAGTGTTCCTGAATTTTGAGCATTAATTTTTAGATCCTTTTTATATCTATATCCATTTAAGCCTTTTCCATAAATTTTGGTTTCATTTTTATGAGTAGTTACCTTTATACCTAATTTTCTAATTGCATTTATTGCTGCAATTACATCTGTAGACCTTAGAAGATTTTTTGCTTTTGATATTCCACTTGCAAGTGAAGCAAATAAGACCCACCTTATGCTTAAACTTTTATCTCCTGGGACTAAAATAGTTTTATTAAACCTTTTAATTTTTTTATTAATAATAATTTTTGACATAAAAGTTTATTTAAAACTAAACGATTCACCAAAATAAGCACTTTTTGCCTCAATATTATTCACTAATTCTGTTGGAGACCCCTCTGCAATAATTTTACAATTATTTAATATCATAGCTATATCTACACAAGCTAATAAATCTCTAGCCTGATGATCACATATACAAATTGTTATTCTTTTTTCTTTTTGTAAATTAACAATAATTTCCTGTAACATTTTTATAGTTAAAACATCAAGAGCTGCAAAGCATTCATCTAGAAGAAGCACGCTTGGATCACTAAGAAGAGATAAGGCAATAACTAATTTTTTTTTCTGTCCACCCGAGAGAAATTTTGCTTTTATATTCCTAAGGTTTTCAAGTTCAAATTTATTAATTAATTCATTTATTTTGTCTTCTTCATTATTTTTATTATTGATAACTATTTCTGCTATAGCTTTTAGATTTTGATATAAAGTTAAGTCTCCAAAATAACCTCCATATTGAGGAACATATCCAACTTTAAATTTTTTTGTTCTAAGATAAATTGGATAATTTAAAACATCATCATTATTAATTCTAATCTTACCATTGTTGGGTTTAATTAAACCTGTTATTAAATTAAATATAGTAGATTTACCTACACCATTTGGACCTAGCATGCCAAAAATTTCGCCCTCGTTTATTTTAAAAGTTATATCATCTAATATTAATCTGTTACCATATGATAGAGATACATTTTCAAATTCAATAATAGACTTAGGTCTTTTATAGGATTTAATTCTAAATTGTTTGATTAGTGCCATCTAATTTAGACTTTCTATATTTACTTTTTCTTTTGAATTGTACATAAAAATTCTAGTATCTTTTGTGATCGTATTAAGTTCAATTACATCTGCTTTCAAAATATTTTTAGGGTTTGTGTAAACTACATTTTTAGAAATAATCAACATATTTTTCATCATTGAAAAATCTAGATAATCGCTGATAATTTGATTATCTAAGTAATTTATTTTAACATTATTAGAAAAAATAGTGTCATAATTAATAGTGTTATATTTACCATAATTCGAAATGATTTCTATTACTTCATTATTCTTTATCATTTTAATATAAGCTGTTACACCTTTAAGAAATATAATATCATTATCATTTAAATCTATCTCTCCTTCTTTTGCTAATAAAATATACTCATTTCCTTTAAGATCTTTTGATGAGTATTTTATATCTTTAATTTGATTAGAATTTGTAAAATCTTCTTCTTTGATTTCTAAAGTTACCTGCTTCTCAATCTCTTCTTTTATAAAATAATTTGAGTAAATTAAAAAAAAAATAATTAAGGTAATAATTGAAATTATAAATTTCTTATAACCTGTCTTTTTCATCAGTTTATACTTGATTCTAAAAGAGTGTGTATATGTAGTATTCCTATAGTTTTATACTTATTCTTTTTAGCATGAACACATAATGAGGTAATTTTTTTTTCATTCATTAGTCTTAATGCTTTAACTGCCAGAGAGTCTTTATCAATGCTTACAGGGTTTTTAGTCATTATGTCCTTCACAGACATTTCATAAAGGTTACTTTTCCTCTCATTAAACCTTCTTATTTGTCCATCTGTTATAATTCCTTTAGTATAGTTTTTATTACCTCTGATAATCAAAAAACCTAATTTTTTTTTTGTTAAAATTTGTAATGCTTTCTTCATATTTAAATTTTCATAAACAAAAGGAATTTTATGACCTGTAAGCATGATATCTTCAACTGTTCTTAGTTGAGAACCAAGGCTGCCAGCGGGATGTAATTTTTTAAAATCTAATTTACCAAATTTTTTATATTTCATTGTGGCTATTGCTAAAGCATCTCCTAATGCAAGTTGAGATGTTGTACTTGAGGTGGGTATAATCCCTTCCGCTTCGTTAACCTGAGGAATTAAAAGTTTAATATCAGACGCTTTATATAGAATTGACTCTCGTTTTGACACTATTCCAATTAGTAAAATTTTATTTCTATTTGCATACTTAATAATATTTTTTAATTCATTAGTTTGCCCTGAGTAACTTATAATAATTAAAATATCTTTTTTGGAAATTATGCCAAGATCACCGTGAGAAGCTTCAGATGCCGCTAAACTAACTGATGGTGTTCCTACAGAAGATAGTGTTGCTGCAATTTTTGATGCGATTAGGCCACTCTTGCCTACACCACATAAGATTATCTTAGATTGACATTTTGCTATTTTAATTACAGCATCACAGAATGATTTATTTATACTTTTTTTTAATTTTTGAAGACTTTTAATTTCTAGATTTATTACTTCAGTCGCTATAGAGATAAATTTTTTATTATTCATTAATGTGACCACACATCCTCTTTAAATAATGCAAGATCTAGCTCTACCCTTGTTTTTAAGAACTTTAAACAATCCTCATATAATTTAATTCTATTCTCTCTTTCTAAAATTTTTCTAAGCTCCTCATGAATTTTATGTAAATAAATTACATCATTAGCACAGTACTTTAATTGAGCACTCGATAGATCTCCACCAAAATCAGAACTCTGAAATTGTTTACTAATATCAATATTTATAAATTCTTTTATCAAAGTTTTTAATGAGTGATTATCAGAATATGATCTTGCGAGTTTTGAAGCTATTTTTGTGTCAAGTATATTATTTGTTTCAGTTTTTAAATAATATTTTATATGAGCTATATCTGCTCGACCATAATGAAATATTTTAGTTACAGTTTCGTCACCTAAAAGTTTAGATAGATTGGGGGCACTATAATTTTTTCTGTCAAACTGAACTATGTGAGCATCTGATTTACCTGATGATATCTGAATTAAGCATAAAGGGTCTCTCCGAACATTTAGCCCCATAAACTCTCCGTCCACAGCTATTATATTGCCTAATTTTAAATCATCTGGTAAATCATTTTTGTGAAGTTGAATATTATTACTCATTTTTAAACATATATATATGAAAGCAAAAAATTGTCTAATATTTGGTGGAAGTGGACAGATAGGCAGAAACTTAATACGAAAACTTACAAAGAATAACTATAAAGTGACAGTTGTTACAAGAAACATTCATCAAAAAAGTTATGTCATTAAAACTCAAGCTAATGCTGGTTTTATTGATGTTGTGGAGGCAAATATTTTTGATGAAAAAAAAATAAGAGAATTATTTGAAAAAACAGATATATGCGTAAATTTAATTGGTATTTTGTATGAAAAAAAAAGGGGAAATACTTTTAAAAATATTCATACAATCTTCCCTTCACTTTTAGCAAAATTATCGAAAGAATATAACCTGAAACATTTTATTCATTTATCAGCACTTGGTATAAATGAAGCTAAAGATTCAAATTATGCATTTAGTAAATTAGAAGGAGAAAACCAAATTTTAAAAAATTTTCCCCTTGCAACAATACTCAGACCGTCAGTTGTTTATTCTGTGGATGATAACTTTACCACTAACTTTATGAGTTTACTAAATAGACTTCCTTTTTTTCCGCTTTATTATGAAGGTAAAACTAAGTTTTCACCAATTCATTGTTCAGATTTAACAGATACAATTTATCATGTTATTTCAAAAAATATATATTCTAAAATTATTGAATGTGTGGGTCCAGAGATTTTAACATTTAAGGAAATAATTTTAAAATTATTAAAATTAATTAGAAAAAAAAGAATTTTGATGCCTTTACCAATTTCTTTAGCAAGGTTAACTGCAAGAATTTTTGAATTATTGCCAAATCCTTTAATTACGCAGGATCAATTAAGGCTACTAAAATACAATAACGTCGCGTCAGGAAAATATAAGTCAAACGCAGATATTGGCATTCCAAGTGTTAGATATTTTGACGATGAAGTTAAAAAATATTGTTATATGTGGAGAGAAGGCGGACAATTTTCTACCGAGAGGTATGCTACTGATACTAAATTGAATAATCAAAATTAATTGTAACTATCCTGTTTGAATTTTTTTCTCAATAAATTCTGGCACTTCATCTTTTTCTGTAACTTCATCTTTTTTACCTTTTGGTTGATAAGCATAAAGAAGATGTAATTTACAATAAGAAAAATCTTTTAATGAAGATCTTCCACAAAAGTAAAATGATTTTTCATCTGGATGACCGATTGGCCATTTACATGAGTTTTCGTCAAGCTCCTCTAATTGTTTTGGTTTTTCTGGCTCAAAATCTTTTTCTATAATTAGAGACTTAAATTTGCCTTTACGACCTCTTCTATTTTTAATCTCTTTTTCTACTATAGAATTTTCAAAATTGTGATTTGAGGTAGCTGCTCTAGTTTTAATCTTTGCAGATAAGTTAAGCCTATGAGCCTTACCAATTACAGCGTTTCTGCTTATTCCACCAATTATCTCTGCAATTTGACTTGCCGTACTTCCTTTACCCCATAGTTCTTTTAATTTAGCAACTTTTTCATCAGTCCAACTCATAAATCAATATCTTGTATTAAAAATTTATTAAATAACAATATACTGATATTAAATATATTTAAACAATCAAAAATTCAAAGTTATCAACAATAATATAATTTTTTTAAGAGGTGTTTTTTCAATCAGAACTTGTATCTATAATTAAAATTTATAAAAGAAATTAAATTTATGAGCTACTTAACAAAAAATTATAATAGAAAAAAAATTTCATTTAAATATGGAAAGGGAAGTTATTTGTATTCTACGGATAACAAAAAATATTTAGATTTTGTTCAAGGAATTGCTGTAAATTCATTGGGTCATGCGCATCCAAAATTAGTTAAAACAATTGCTAATCAATCAAAAAAGTTATGGCATGTTTCGAATGCATTTGAAATTCCTGAAGGAGAAAAATTGGCAAAAAAATTATGTAAAAAAACATTTGCAGATTTTGTAATGTTTCAAAACAGTGGCGCAGAAGCTACTGAAGCAGCAATTAAAGTTGCAAGAAGATATTTTTACTCTATTGGAAAACCTAAAAAAAATAGAATTTTGTGTGTTAAAAATTCTTTTCATGGAAGAACATTAGCAGCGATTTATGCTAGTGGTTCAAAAAAAATGACAGAAGGATTTGGACCTAAAGTAACTGGGTTCGATCATTTTACATTTGGAAATCATGAATCTTTAAAGAAAAAAATTACTAAAAATACAGCTGCTATTATGGTGGAAACAATTATGGGCGAAGGTGGAATTAAAGTAATACCTGACTGGTGTTTGGTAGAATTAAGAAAGTTATGTAATAAAAAAAAAATACTGCTAATTTTAGATGAAGTACAGTGTGGAATAGCGAGATCTGGTGATTTTTTTGCATTTGAAAATTCTAAAGTAAAGCCAGATATTGTTCCAATAGCAAAAGGAATTGGTGGTGGATTTCCTATTGGAGCAGTTTTAATGAATAAGAAGGTAGCGTCAGCAATGATTCCCGGAACGCATGGCTCTACTTTTGGTGGCAATCCATTAGCAATGACCGTTGGTAATACTGTAATGGATATTGTGTCAAATAAAAAATTTTTAAAAAATGTTAAAAATATTTCAAAATATTTTTTTTTTAAATTAAATAATTTAAAAAAACTTTATCCAAATATAATAAAAAATATTAGAGGTAAGGGACTTCTAATTGGTCTCCAGCTGCAAACAGACCAAACTAAGTTTATAAAAAAACTTATGGATAATAAATTGCTTACTATTCGTGCAGCAGAAAATGTTGTTAGAATTCTTCCACCACTTAATGTGAAAAAAAAAGAAATAAACCAAGCTGTAAAAATAATTAATAAAGTTTGCAAAGTATTAAATTAAAATGAAACATTTCGTGAATTTAAAAGATATTTCATCTAAGGATCTTAAGAAAATTCTAATTGATGCAAAGATAAGAAAAAAATTAAGAAAAAAGTTAAGCACACTTGAAGTTGATAAAGGTGCCCCTTTAAAAGGAAAGTTGCTTATCCAAATGTTTGAAAAATCAAGTTTAAGAACTAGATTAAGCTTTTATCTTGCAATTAAACAACTTGGAGGAGGCACATTAACATTAAAATCAAATGAGCTTCATCTTGGTCAGGGTGGTGAAAGCATCGCAGATACTGCAAAAATTCTCTCTACTTATGGTGATGGATTTATGCTGAGAACAGATAGTGATAAAAAGGTTGAACATTTTAAAAAATATCTTTCGATTCCAGTTATAAATGGTCTTAGTCCATCATCACATCCTACTCAGGTTTTATCTGATGTATTTACCGTTGAAGAAATAAAGAAAAAATCTATTTCAAAATTGAATATTTGTTGGATTGGAGATTCTAATAATGTATTAGATAGTCTTATTGCTGCATCTGTTAAATTTTCATTTAATTTAAGTATAGGATGTCCAAAAAAATTTGAACCTGGAATGAAAGTAAGAAACTGGGTTAAAAAAAATAAAAAGAAAATTTTTATTTATAATGATCCCAAAAAAGCTGTTTCGAATGCAGATGTAATTTTTTCTGATAAAGTCATTTCTTTAAATGATAAAGTTAATAAGAAAAAAAAAATAGCATATTTTAAAAAATTTAAAATCAATAAAAAATTAATGGCACATGCAAAAAAAGATTGTATTTTTTTACATTGTCTTCCAAGGGGAAACGAAGTAACTGACGAAATTTTTTTAGGAAAAAAATCCCACGTTTGGCAGCAAGCTCTTAATAGAGTTCATGTTCAAAAAAGTATTTTATTATACTGTTTTGGAAAACTAAGGTAGTGATAAAGGATTATCTGAATTTTGATTCATATATTTAATCACGGAAGCTCTATCTTTTTCTTTTCTTAATCCAGCAAAAGCCATCTTTGTTCCTTTGATCCATTTGGCAGGTTTGATTAAATAACCGTTAAGTTCCTCTACAGTCCACACTTTATCATAAGATGCTAATGCTTTGGAATATTTGTAGTCTTCAACTATACCAATTTTTCTTCCAACCACATTATACAAAGCAGGACCAATATTATTTTTTCCACCTTTGACTATAGAGTGACATGCAGCACATTTTTTAAAAACTTTTTCACCATGAGTAAGATCGCCCATAGCCATTAGTGCAGCAATATCAATTTTCTCTTCAACACTATCTTTTGTTGAAGATGAAACTTTTACTGCCTCTTCCACATCTACTGCATAACCCGGGGTTTCTGGTTTTTCTACGTGGAAAATAATATCTGATAATTTTCCAATACCTATTACTAAAAGTGCAACCATCAGGACTGCAGCAACTATTTTATTAATTTCGAAAGAATCCATTTTTTATTAAATAATTTTGAACGTATATCACGATAAATTAAAAATTTATCAAATTTATCTGTATAAATTTGCCTCTATTGGTATTTAATAGGTATAATTAATTCAGCATTTATGAAAACTTTGATCATTATACCATCCAGATTAGGAGCTACCAGATTACCTGGAAAACCTTTATTAAAGATTAATAATAAATCCATAATTTCACATGTTTTTAAAAGAGCTCAAGATTCTAATATTGGAGATGTAGTGGTAGCAACTGAAAATACTGAAATTGTTGAAGATGTGACTATGAATGGAGGTAAAGCCATTTTAACTAGCAATAACCATAAAACTGGCACTGACAGAATATATGAAGCATTCAAAAAAATGAATGTAAATGATGTTGATTTAATAATGAACTTACAAGGAGATGAGCCAGCTATTAATATAGAAGATATAGTAAGTTTAAAAGACAAAATGATTGGCTACCAATCAAAAATTGGGACACTTGCCGCAAAAATAGAAAATGAAAAAGATTTTCAAAATAAAAATATAGTAAAGGTTCAAACAAAATCTAATCTTCAAGAAGACTCTTTTTCTGAAGCAGAAGCATTTTCAAGGATATCAAAAAAAATAGATAAAATTTATCATCACATTGGTATTTATTGTTATTCTACCGAAACTCTTAAAAAATTTGTTGAATTAAATCAGACTAAAAATGAAATTGAGCAAAGACTAGAACAGCTAAGAGCACTAGAAAATAGTATTAAGATAAATGTTGCTTTAGCTAAATCCCCTCCAATAGGAGTAGACACTGAAGAAGATTATATAGCCTTAAAAAAAATTATGGAATATAAAGATTCATGAGTAAAATTTATTTTCAAGGTACATTTGGTGCATATTCTCACCTCGCAGCTTTATCGGTTTATCCTAAAGCCGATATTATACCTTGTAAAACTTTTGATGAGTGTTTTAGCAAGGCATCATCTGAACCTGAAAATAAAATAATTATTCCTGAGTCTAATAGAATAACAGGTAACATTGGAATTGAGTATTTGATGTTTAAACATAGATTAAATATTTATATGGAGCATTTTCAAAAAATTGAACATAATTTGTTAGGTCAACCAGGCTCAAAATTGAAAGATATTAAAGAAGTATACTCTCATGCTCAAGGGCTATCTCAGTGTTCACAATTTATTAAGAAAAATAATTTAATAGAACATATTAGAGCAGATACTGCTGGCTCTGCTGAAATGATTTCAAAAACTGAAGATACCAAGAAAGCTGCGATAGCTTCATCTTTAAGTGCTAAAATTTACGGACTAGAGGTAATTAAAAAAAATATTGAAAACGAAAGTGGAAATTTAACAAGATTTTTAGTTATGGGTAAAAATACTTATCAACCAGAGTTTAAGGATAAAAATTATATAACTTCTTTTTTATTTAAACTTAAAAGTAAACCCGCAGCTCTTTACCAATCACTAGGTGGATTTGCAATCAATGGAGTAAATTTAACTAAATTACAGAGCTATCCAGAAAAAAATACATTTGATTCTTATTTTTTCTTATGTGACTTAGATGGACATATTGAGGATAAAAAAGTTCAAAAATCTTTAGAAGAATTAGGTCTTCATTGTGAAGATTTTCACGTCTTAGGTGTTTTTGAAGCTGATAAGATAAGAGAAAATAAGTAATAATCTTTTCTTGTAGATTAGAAAATATAACTGCTATAATACTTTTGGAGGCTAGAGGTGGATGCTGCTTGAACCCGACCAGATCTTAACGGAAGCAGTCGTAGAGACAGTTATTCAGGTTCTAGTCTCCTAATATAATATTTATATGAACAATAATTCAAAAGTACTTGCATTAAAATATAGACCACAAATTTTTGAAGATTTAATAGGTCAGGAAATAGTTGCAGAAACAATAATAAATTCAATTAAAGCGGACAAAATTCCAAATGCATATTTGTTTACAGGTATTAGAGGTATTGGAAAAACTACAATAGCCAGAATTGTTTCAAAAGCATTAAATTGTTCAAATGGTATTGAAAAAATATGTAAAGAAAATTTCTGTGAAAATTGTGATTCTATCATCAAATCAAGCCATATTGATGTTTTAGAAATGGATGCGGCTAGCAAAACTGGTGTGGATGATGTTAGAGATCTTATAGAATTTTCTAGATATGGACCAACTTCAGCTAAATATAAAATTTTCATAATTGACGAAGTACATATGCTCAGCAAACAGGCCTTTAATGCTCTTTTAAAAACATTAGAAGAACCACCAGAATATCTTAAGTTTATATTTGCAACTACTGAAATTAAAAAAATTCCAATTACGGTTGTATCTAGATGTCAAAGATTTGATTTATCTAGAATTAAATCATCGGAACTATTTGAGTTTATTAAAAAAATTAAAGACAAAGAAAATGGTAAAGTTACTGATGATGCTTTAAAATTAATAGTAAAAATTTCTGAAGGTTCGGTTAGAGATGCATTATCATTATTAGATAGAGCTTTATTAAGTTTAGATGAAAATACTGAATTAGATTTAAATGCAGCACAAAAAATATTTGGCTACTTTGATAAATCTCAACTAATAGATTTATTTGAATTAATCTTAAAAGGCGAAGAAAATAAAGTTTTAAATATTTATAGAAAAATTTATGATCAAGGAGTTGAACCTAAAGTATTCATAAATGATTTCTTAGAATTATTGTATTATTTTAAAAACATAAATTCTTTAACACTAGAAAGTACAAATTTTTCTTTAAATGATGAGGAATTTTCAAAAATAAAAAGTATTTCAAATCAAGTAGATTTCAGTGTATTAGTATTATTCTGGCAATTTGCAATTAGCTCTCTTGAAGAATTAGATATAGTTTCAAATGAACATTTATCGATTGAGATGTTTTTAATAAGATTAATGCATTTACAGTCTGTAAAATTAGAAAAAAAAATTCAAATTGAAAATGAAAACGAAAAAGTAATATCTAATGAAATTGAGGACAATATAAGCCAAAATAAAATAATAGATCAAATTAAAAATATTTCCCAAGAGGAAAAGAATAAGCCTCAAGCACAAACCCAGCTTAAAGTAGAAAATAAAATTTTCATTAATTCCTTTAATGATTTATTAGTCACCTGTTCAGAGAAAAAAGATATTAAATTGAGATATGAATTAGAAAAAAACGTCAATTTAGTGAAATTTGAAAAAAATAGAATAGAAATATCTTTTAACGATAGTTTGGATAAAGATTTTGTTAAAGATTTATCATCAAAACTTTTTGAGTGGACTGCTGAGCGATGGATTATTACTTTTAGTAAATCAAAAGGGGAAATGTCTGTAAAAGAAAAACAACTTAAAAGTAAGAAACTTTTAATTGATGAAGTAAAAACTTCAGAAGCTTATAAAAATGTAATAGAAAACTTTCCTGATGCAGAATTAATAGATGTTAAGTTGAAGAAAGATGAGGATCAAAATGACTGATTTTAGCAAAATTTTAGATAAAGCTAAAGAACTTGAGGCAAAAATGAAAGAAAGCCAGCAGAAAATTAAGGAAATAAGAGTAGAGGGTGTCTCTGGTTCTAATTCAGTAAGAATAACACTTGATGGCGAGGGCGAAATGCAAACAATAAAGTTATCTGATGAAATTATGCAAGAGGACAAAGCTATTATTGAGGATTTAATTGTTGCCGCTCACAATAATGCTAAAGCACAATTAAAATCAAAAACTTCAGAAGAAATTTCAAAAGCTACTGGCGGTTTCGGTATACCTGGTTTTAAATGACCCTTATAATAGATGCAAAATATTAGTGAGATTGAAGAATTAATAAAATTAATATCTAGGTTGCCAGGCTTAGGTCCAAAATCTGCAAAAAGAATTGTTCTTAAACTAATTAATAATCGAGATGAATTAGTGAAACCTATGGCAAACACTTTGGCTCAGGTTTATAAAAATGTAATCAGATGCAATTCTTGTGGATCACTAAAGTCTAATTTGAGTGGATGTTTAAATTGTGATAATACAAAAAATAAGTACTCCAAAATCTGTGTAGTTGAAGACATTGCTGATCAATGGTCAATTGAAAATTCAAATATTTTTCAAGGTTATTTTCATATATTAGGTGGAACTATTTCGTCAGTAGGCCAGCGAAAAGAGGAACTTCTAATAGACTCTTTAGTTGAGAGAGTAAATAAACAAAAAATTGAAGAGGTAATATTAGCAACAAGTGCAACAGTCGAAGGACAAACAACTGCATACTACGTTCAAGATAGTCTGAAAAATTTAGATGTAAAAATTACAAAGTTAGCGCAGGGATTGCCTGTCGGTGGTGAGATAGAAAGTTTGGATGATGGAACTTTATTTTCAGCTTTTAAAAACCGATCTAATTTAATTTCTAATTCAGATTAGATTTTTTTTTCAATCTATTAAGATGTAATAATGGTTCTGTGTATCCAGATGGCTGTTCTTTACCTTTAAATACTAAATCACATGCAGTTTTGAAGGCTATTGAGTTTTTAAAATCATCACTCATTTTGATATAATTTGAATCATTTTTATTTTGACCATCAACAACTTTTGCCATTTCTTTCATAATCTCAGTAACTTGAATTTCTGTCGTAATTCCATGATGTATCCAGTTTGCAATATGTTGTGAGGAAATTCTTAAAGTTGCTCTGTCTTCCATAAGACCTATATTGTTAATATCTGGAACTTTAGAACAACCTATTCCTTGGTCAATCCATCTTACAACATATCCTAGTAATGTTTGGGCTGAATTACTTATTTCATTATTAATTTCTTCAACAGACCAATTGGTCCTATCTGCTACTGGTATCGTTAAAAGATCATCAAGTTTTGCTTGTTCTCTATTTAATAATTTTTTTTGTTCATCAAAAATATTTATTTCGTGATAATGTAAGGCGTGTAAAGCAGCAGCGGTTGGAGATGGCACCCAAGCACAATTTGCACCAGCTTTTAAATGACCTGTTTTTTGTTCCATCATGTCTTTCATTTTATCAGGCATAGCCCACATACCTTTACCTATTTGAGCTTTACCAGAAAAACCACATTTAAGTCCAATATCAACATTTCTATTTTCGTAAGCTGTAATCCATTTTGATGACTTCATTTCTCCTTTTTTAATCATCGGTCCTGCCATCATTGATGTATGCATTTCATCACCAGTTCTATCTAAAAATCCCGTATTTATAAAAAATACTCTATTTTTTAGGGTCCTAATACACTCTTTCAAATTAGAGGATGTTCTTCTTTCTTCATCCATTATTCCTATTTTGCAAGTATATTTTTTTAATCCCAAAACTTCTTCTACCTTTGAAAAAATTAAATCCGTAAATGCCGTTTCTTCTGGACCATGCATTTTAGGTTTGACGATATATATAGACCCAGTTCTTGAATTATTTTTTTTCTTTAAATCATGAAGTGCAGCTGCTGTTGTTATGAAAGCATCTAAAATACCTTCAGGCACTTCACTTCCATCATCTAAAATTATTGATGAGTTAGTCATTAAATGACCAACATTTCTAACCAGTAGAAGACTTCTGCCGTGTAATTTTGAACTAGTTCCATCTTTAGATACATAACTTCTATTTGGATTTAGTTTTCTTTCATATAATTTTCCATCTTTTTCAAATTTTGACTTAAGGTCTCCACGCATTAAACCTAACCAATTTCTATAACAGATAATTTTATCTTCTGAATCGACTGCTGCAACGCTATCTTCATTATCACAAATGGTTGATACTGCAGACTCTAGTATTATATCACTTATACCTGCATGATCTTGTTGAGCAGCAAACGCTCGAGTGTCTTTTAATATCTCAGCATGCAAATTATTATTTTTTAAAATAATTGCTGTAGGATTATCATTTTCACCTCTGTGTCCTATAAATTTATCTTCATCAACTAAATCAAAAATATCTGCACCTTTTAAAGCCTTAAATTTCCCAAATTTAATTGCAAAGCTTGTTATTTTTGTCCAGCTTAAACCAGCTAGTGGAAAATATTTATCTAAAAAATCACGTCCATATTTTATTACCATTTCACCTCTCAAAGGGTCATATCTTTCAGAAACACTATCTTCTGATTGTTCTATAATATCTGTTCCATAAAGACTGTCGTACAAACTCATCCATCTAGCATTTGCAGCATTAAGAGCATATCTTGCGTTCATAACTGGTACTACGAGTTGTGGGCCTGCAATATTTGTTATCTCATCATCGACATTTTTCGTTTCAATTTCAAAATCAGGACCTTCATTTTTTAAATAGCCTATTTCAATCAAAAATTTTTTATAGTCTTGAATGTTGAATTCTGATCCCTTGTTTTTGATATGCCAATCATCAATTTTATTCTGTAAGTCTTTTCTAATATTAATTAATTCTTTATTTTTAGGTGCTAATTCATTGACAGTTTTTTCGAAGCCTTCCCAAAAATTTTCTGGTGATATTTCTGTTTCTTTTAGCAGCTCATTCTTAACAAATTGAACAAGATTGCTTGATACTTTCAAACTTTTAATATTTGTGTAATTTTCTTGCATAGCACTTTCATGACCCCATCTGTATTTGTGCCTGAGAGTTTTGCTCCTTCGGCGGAATTTAATCTCTTTCCAGAGTGTTATGCCAATATCGGTCCTTTTGCCTGAGAGTTTCCGGGGTGGTTGCTCCTTCGGCGCTAAAAAATACTTAGTCTCTCCCGATTATGGGTTTTTATCTGTTAAAATTATTTAGTCAATTAATAACAATTACCACTAAAATAAGGCATCATTTTATGGCCTTTTTTATAATTTAACTATCCGATATAACTAAATCATGAAAAATTACCTTAATTTTGAAAATGAAATTAAAAATCTTGATAATGAGATAGAAAAATTAAAGGATCCTTATAATCAAGAAGGTCTATCAGAAGTTGATACTCAAAAAATATCTAGTACTCAAGTAGAGTTGGATAAAAAACTAAAGGATATTTACTCAAATCTAGATCCATGGCAAACAACTATGGTTGCAAGGCATGAGGATAGACCGAAATCAAAATTTTTTATAGACAATTTATTTGAAGATTTTATTCCCCTATCTGGTGATCGTCATTATGGTGAAGATAAATCGGTATTAACTGGTTTTGCAAAATTTAGAGGAAATTCAGTTTTAGTTATTGGACAAGAAAAAGGAGAGGATTTAGATAGTAGAATTGAAAGAAACTTTGGCATGATGAGACCTGAAGGATATAGGAAAACAATTAGATTAATGAATTTGGCAAATAAATTTAATATTCCAATTATTTCCTTTATAGATACTCCAGGCGCATACCCAGGTGTTGGTGCAGAGGAAAGAGGTCAAGCAGAGGCAATTGCAAAATCTATAGAATGTTGCATGGAACTTAAAGTTCCAACAATTGCTATAATAATTGGTGAGGGTGGTTCTGGAGGAGCAATTGCTCTTGCATCATCAAATAAAATTATAATGTTTGAGAATGCAATCTATTCAGTGATATCTCCTGAGGGATGTGCAACTATTCTTTGGAGAGACCCAAAGAAAATGCTCGATGCTGCAAAAGCAATGAAGCTTTCAGCAAAAGACTTATTGAAATTAAAGGTTATAGATGAAATTATACCTGAACCTTTGGGGGGTGCACATAGAGATAGAGATATGATGCTTGAAAATTTAAAAACTTCAATCACACAAAATTTAGATTACTTCAAAGACCTTTCTCCAGAGGAGATAGCAAATGAGAGAAAAAATAAGTTTTTAAAGATTGGAAGGAATGATGGATTTATAAGTACAACAGAAGATTTAAGTTCATTAACTATCAAAAAAAATTATTTTGAGAATATTTTAAAATCAAAAAAAGTACAAATTGGTGTTGGTATATGTGTTATTTTGTTAGGTTTGATTTTTTTATTAATTTAAATTTATAAAGCACCGTGACAATGTTTAAATTTTTTACCCGAACCACAAAAACATGGCTCGTTTCTTCCCATTTTTTTACTTTGATTTTTCTGAGGTAAGACATCAGTATTATTTTCTTCTTTTTTAGATTGTTCTGTAACAACCTTTAAATTCATCAAAATTGTAACATAGTCCAATTTTAGTTTTTCTAAGAGATTTGAAAATAAATCAAAAGCTTCTTTTTTATATTCAACTAGAGGATCTCTTTGACCATAAGACCTTAAACCAACAACTTGTCTCAATTGTTCCAAATATTGGATGTGGGATTTCCAATTTAAATCAATGGATTGTAAAAAAATTCTTTTTTCAATATCTTTTGCATAATCTTCTCCAAGAATTTTAATTCTTTCATTTCTTGTTTTACTAAATTTAGAAATTATTTTTTCTTTAAGCTCTTCATCTTTAGATGCAATTAATTCCTCAAACTCTGTCTCTGTAAAATTTTTTCCTAGTATTTGCTTAATTCTGTTACTAAATTCTGTGCTCTTAGGGTTTGAAAGTTTTTGTATCTTCAGTTTAATTAAATCCTCAATTATCTCTTTTAAAAATTCATCCGAATAATCAAAAATATTATTACTATTCATCGCATTTTTTCGTTGTGAAAAAACAACATGTCTTTGATCATTTAGAACATTGTCAAATTTAATAAGGGTTTTTCTAATATCAAAATTTCTAGCCTCCACTTTTTGTTGTGCTCTTTCTAATGCTTTATTTATCCAAGGATGATCAATGCTTTCTCCATCTTTAAGTCCTAACTTTTCAAGCATATTATTCATAGACTCGGAACCAAAAATTCTCATTAAATCATCCTCTAAACTTACATAGAATACAGAACTTCCCTCGTCTCCTTGTCTTCCTGATCTACCTCTTGCTTGATTATCAACTCTCCTAGACTCCATTCGTTCAGTACCTATTACAAATAACCCACCTAAAGATTTAATGTTGTCTTTATCAATCTTCAGTTTATCTTCAGGAATAGATCCTTTTTTTCCTCCAAGTTGAATGTCAACTCCCCTTCCAGAAATACTAGTTGTTATAATTAATGATTTCTCCTTACCTGCATTTGCTATAATTTCTGCCTCATTTTCATGATTCTTAGCATTAAGAACCACATGTTTAATATTTTTTTTATTTAGTAAATTTGAATAAACCTCGGATTTATTAATGCTTGATGTGAAAACCAGTATTGGTTGCCCAATTTGGTTACGTTCTATTATTTTATCAATAATGGCTTTATTTTTTTCTTCTTCAGTTCTAAATATTAAATCATTAAAATCTTTTCTGATCATTTCTTTATTAGTAGGAATGACCACAACGGGTAAATTATATATTTCAAAGAACTCTTCGGATTCTGTTAAAGCAGTACCAGTGCATCCAGCTATTTTTTTATAAAGCTTAAAATAATTTTGATAAGTGATCGATGCTAAAGTTTGATTTTCATTTTGAATATTAATTTTTTCTTTTGCTTCAAGTGCCTGGTGTAAACCATCTCCAAATCTTCTCCCTTCAAGAATTCTTCCTGTTAATTCATCAATAATTTTCAAGTTTCCATCTTGTACGATGTAGTCTTTGCCTTTTACAAACAAATGATTTGCTTTTAAAGCTTGATTTACATGATGAACTAAATGTAAGTTTTCTGGGTCATAAAAATTATCATTTTTTAAAATACCAGCATTTGAAAAAAGTTTTTCAACATTATTAATACCATCGTTGGTTAAAAGAATACTTTTTTCTTTTTCATCAATTTCAAAATCTTTTTCGTTTAGAATTCTTACTAGTTTATCTATTGCTGTATACTGTGCTGTCTTATCTTCGGCCGACCCAGAAATTACTAAGGGAGTCCTTGCTTCATCAATTAAACAAGAATCTATTTCATCTACAATTGAAAATGAGTGTTCTCTTTGGACCATTTCATTTTGAGAAAATTTCATATTATCTCTAAGATAATCAAATCCTAACTCACTATTTGTTGCATAAGTTATATCGCAATTGTAATTATTTTTACGCTCTTCATCGCTTTGATTATTGTTTATAAAACCTGATGTAAGTCCAAGAAAATTATATATCTGCCCCATTTCTATTGAGTCTCGTTTTGCTAAGTAATCATTAACAGTTACTATATGTACTCCCTTTTCGCTTAGAGCATTCAAATAAGCCGCTAATGTTATTGTTAAAGTTTTTCCTTCACCTGTTCTCATCTCTGCAATTTTGCCTTCATGCAAAACAACACCACCAATCAACTGAACATCAAAATGTCTCTCTTTACGGGTTCTTTTCGAAGCTTCTCTTACAAGCGCAAAAGCTTCTGGCATGATATCATTAAGTGATTTTCCATTTTTAATCAGATTTTTAAATTCTGTAGTTTTTCTAGGAAAATCTGAATCTTCTAATTTTATAAATTTTTCCTCTAATAAATTTATTTCATCTACAACCTTATTAACCCTATCAAGTTCTTTTTGATTGCTAGATTTAATAAATTTAGAGATTAGATTTAACGGATTTAACATTACTATTTGATTTATTCTTTAAATATAATGTTTAATATATGTATTAAATATATAATTTAAACTATATGGGAATTAATTTTTCAAATTTTCTAAATTCACAATCAAAAAATACTAAAATGATTGATTTTCAGGACTTAGATCACCTGGATGGCATGTCTATCTCTGTTGTAAATGCAAATTTATACAAAAATAATAGAGATGATTTATCGATGTTTTATTTTAGAGAAGGTGCAAATCATGCTTCAGTATATACTCAGTCTAAAATTATCTCTGAAAATATAAAGTGGAACTTGAGTCAAAATTCAAAAAAAGTGTTTTCTTTAATTGTCAACACTAGAAATGCTAATGCATTTACTGGCAATCAAGGCTATGAAAGTTTAAAAAATTTAGCGGACACAATATCTAAAAAACTGACTGAGAAACAATTTCAAGATGAAGAAAAACCGAGAAAAATCACCTCAAAAGAAATATTATTTGGTTGTACCGGCACAATTGGAGAAAAGTTTCCTTATGAAAAAATAGCATTACAAATACCTAACTTGATAAATAAAATTCGCTATACCCAAAATAAATTCATTTGGATGAAAGCAGCACTCGGAATAATGACCACAGACACAAAGCCAAAAATTGCGATGGAAGAGTGCAAAATTGGAAGTGAAAAAGTTAAAATTTATGGTGTCGCCAAAGGATCTGGTATGATTTATCCTAATATGGCAACTACTTTGGCTTATATTTTTACTGATGCTAGTTTATCTAACGATGTACTGAGTAAACTATTAAAAAAAAATATTTTTAATACTTTTAATGCGATTTCTTGTGATGGAGATACAAGCACAAATGATATGGCTACAATATTTGCCACAAATAAAGTTAGCAACCCGAAAATAAAAAATATTAAAGATAGTAAAATTAAAAATTTTGATAAATCTTTAAATAATGTTTTATTAAATTTAGCTAAAAGGGTTGTTTCTGACGGTGAAGGAGCATCTAAATTTATTACTATTAATGTAGCTAAATGTAAAAATGAATTAGATGCCAAAAAAATTGCATTTTCTATAGGCAATTCCCCTTTAGTTAAGACAGCAATTGCAGGAGAGGATCCAAATTGGGGAAGAATTATTATGGCCATTGGAAAGGCTGGACCAAAAATTAATTTAAAAAAATTTTGTATGAAACTTGGAAATTTAAAAATAATTCAGGATGGAAAGTTGTTTCAAAATTACGATGAAGAATTATTATCTAAATATATGAAGAGTGAAAATATTGACTTAAGTGTTGAGGTTTTTACAGGAAAAAAAAATTTTACTGCGTATACGATGGACTTTACAAAAAAATATATTGAAATAAACGGAGATTATAGAAGTTAAAGCATATTGAAAATTTTAATCTAATAATTAATTATATCCAATGATAAAGTATAGGCTCGCATGTAAAGGCTGTGAAATGCAATTTGATAGCTGGTTTGCTTCTTCCAGCGAATATGAAAAGCTTAAAAAAAGAAAATTTTTAATTTGTCATAATTGTAACTCAACAAAAGTAGAAAAAACTTTGATGGCGCCCCAATTAATTAACACGAAACTTAAATCAGAAATAAAATTCGATACCGCGAAATATAAAAAAATAAAAAAAACTATTAAAAGTTATCAAAAGTTCATTAAAAATAACTTTGAATTTGTTGGGGATAATTTTGCTCATGAGGCTAGATCAATTCATTATAATAATAAAAAAAAGTCAAAAGGTATATATGGAAGTGCATCCAATCAAGATATCAAAGAGCTAAAAGAGGAGGGAATAGATACTCAAGTAGTACCTTGGATAGAAGAAAAAGATAATTAATTTTTTAAAAATTTTGCAATATAATTAACTGACAAATCTTTTGAAATCCCCCATTCATCTTTAAATATATTAAAATGCATTCCATCTAATTTTTTTAAAGATAAATTATTTTTAGCTAAAATTTTTTTAAGGTCTTCGGGATTAACAAATTTTTCCCACTCATGAGTTCCTATTGGCAACCATCTTAAAATATATTCTGCTCCAACAATAGCAAATACATAAGATTTTAAAGTTTTATTAATTGTAGCAACAAACATTAATCCATTTTTATTTAATAGCTTTGAGCAGGATTTTAAAAAAAAAGAAATATCTTCCACATGTTCAACTATTTCCATATTAAGTATAACATCAAATTTTTTATTAATTTTTAATTTTTCAGGGGATGAACACATATAATTAATTTTAAGACCATTTTTTTTTGCATGAAATTTTGCTGTCTTAATATTTTTTATTGAAGCATCGATGCCTGTAATATTAGCTCCTAATCTACACATTGGCTCAGAAAGTAATCCTCCACCACAACCAATATCTAAAATGTTAATTCCAGATAAAGGTTTATTTTTAAATTTTTTATTAAAGTGATTGATTATATTTTCTTTGATATATTTAATACGTATGGGATTAAATTTATGCAAAGGTTTAAATTTGCCATGGGGATCCCACCATTCATCCGCCATATTTGAAAATTTTTGTATTTCTTTTTTATTTACGCTACTCATGTAAGATAATTAGTTGACATAGCAATTAAGATGTATTTTATCAAATATAAATTAAATAATTATTATTCAACTGATCATGAAAACTATAGTACTTAAATTTGGTGGAACTTCTGTTGGTAGCATCGATAGAATTAAAAAAGTATGTAAAATTATAGCTTCTTATAAAAAGAAAAAAAATAGAATAGTTGTAGTTTCCTCTGCTATGGGGGGAGTTACTAATGAACTAGTTAAAAAATCGAGGTCGATTAGTAATAACTTTGATTTGGCAGAATATGACGCACTATTGTCCACTGGTGAACAAGTTTCATGTGCGCTTATAGCAGGAAGATTGAAACATATTGGATTAAAATCAAGATCTTGGTTGTCTTGGCAGTTACCCATTATTACGGAGGGAAATTATTCAGTTGCTCGAATAAATAAAATTAAAATCAATGAATTAAATAAATATCTTAAAATCGGAGGCATTCCTGTTGTTACTGGTTTTCAGGGTATTAATAAAAATTTTAGAATAACTACTATTGGAAGAAGTGGATCTGATGCAACAGCAATAATGTTAGCTAAATATATTAAAGCTGATGAATGTATAATTTTTACTGATGTAGAGGGCGTTTTTACTACCGATCCACGACACTATAAAAAAGCAAAAAAAATTAAAAAAATTTTTTATGACGAGATGCTTGAAATGGCATCATTAGGTTCAAAAGTTATGCAACCGACTTCTATACAGGACGCAAAACTGAATAAAATAGATATTAATGTTAAATCCTCTTTTGTGCTTAAGTCAGGAACTTTAATTACAAATTCTAAAAAATCATTTAGTGACCAAATAATAACAGGAATTTCGTCAACTAAAAATGATGCTAAAATTACAATAGTTGGTGTTAAAGATAAACCTGGTGTTGCTGCATCAATTTTCAAACCATTATCTAAAAATTTAATTAACGTTGATATGGTTGTTCAAAATATCTCACAAAATGGAAAAAATACTGATTTAACTTTTACAATAAAGTCTGAAGATCTAAAAAAAACTGAAAGGTTAATAAGAGAGAACAAAAGTATATCATATCAAAAATTATCTTTTGATAGGAATGTTTCAAAAGTCTCGATAATTGGTGTGGGAATGATCACGACACCAGGAATAACATATAGAATGTTCCAAGCACTAGCTTCAAAAAAAATAAATATTTTAGTCATTTCAACATCTGAAATCAAAATTTCAGTTTTAGTATCAGCAAAGTATGCAAAAAAAGCAATTGCATCTTTACATAAAGAATTTAAATTAGATTAATTAAATGAGTTTTAGGCCATTTAGAGACATTAAAAGAAGAAAAACAAAAGTAATAAGAGTTGGTGATGTTAAAATTGGGGGAGATCATCCAATTTCTGTTCAATCAATGACTAACACTTTGACAACAGATGTTAAAGCAACAATAAACCAAATTAACGACATTGCTGAGGAAGGAGCTGACATAGTTAGAGTTTCATGTCCAGATGTAGAGTCAACTAAAGCTCTTAAAGAAATCGTAAAACATGTTTCCATTCCAATTGTAGCAGATATTCATTTTCATTATAAAAGGGCGATAGAGGCCGCAGAAAACGGAGCTAAGTGTTTAAGAATAAATCCAGGAAATATTGGTGAAGAATCAAAAATTCATGATGTTCTTAGTGCTGCTAAGAATAATGATTGCTCAGTAAGAATAGGAGTAAATGCTGGATCATTAGAACAAGATATATTGGATAAATTTAAAGAACCTTGTCCAGAGGCTCTAGTTGAAAGTGCTATAAGAAATATAAAATTATTAGAGGACAAGGATTTTTTTAATTTTAAGGTAAGTGTTAAATCCTCTGATGTTTTTTTATCAATTGCAGCTTACAGACAATTATCAAAAGCATGTGACTATCCTCTTCATTTAGGTATTACCGAGGCCGGGAGCTATGTATCTGGAAGTATAAAGTCTTCAATAGGAGTAGGTAGTCTTTTAATGGATGGTATCGGTGATACAATCAGAATTTCTTTATCTGACAATCCTACAAAAGAAGTCACAATAGGAAATGAAATTTTAAAGTCATTAAACCTAAGAAATAGAGGAGTAAAAATTATATCTTGTCCATCTTGCGCAAGACAAGCTTTCCAGGTAATTGATACTGTAAAAATATTAGAGGAGAAACTATCCCATATAAAAACACCCATAACTCTGTCAATAATTGGGTGTGTTGTAAATGGACCGGGAGAAGCAGCTATGACAGATATAGGTATTACTGGAGGTGGAAAGGGTAATAACATGCTTTACTTATCTGGGATTCAAAATGAGAAGGTTTTAACGAAAGATATTATAGAAAAAGTTGTCTCAGAAGTTGAAAAAAAGGCATCTAAGTTAGAAAAATAAACATGATACCCAATAAAACAATTGAAGAACTTATATCTAGACACGCCTTATTAGAAAAAGACTTATCAGCAGGGACTATAGATAAAAAGTTATTTGCAGAAAAGTCAAAGGAATATTCAGATGTTAATGAGATTATTGAAAATGCAAAGAATTATATTTCATTCGATAAAGACAAGAAAGAATTAGAAAAAATATTAAATGATACATCATTAGATGCAGAATTAAGAAATATGGCTGAAACGGAGTTAAATGATTTACAAACCCAACATGAGATAAATGAAAAAAAACTAAAATTATTTTTACTTCCTAAAGACGAAGCAGATAAAAAAGATGCAATTATTGAAATAAGAGCAGGGACAGGTGGATTAGAAGCAAGTTTATTTGCTTCCGATCTTTTTAAAATGTACGAAAAAGTTAGCCATAAAAAAAATTGGTCTTTGGAACTTATCTCAATTTCACGAAGCGATGCAGGCGGTTTAAAAGAAGTTATAGCCTCAATTAAAGGTAATAATATTTATTCAACACTTAAATATGAAAGTGGAGTTCATAGAGTACAAAGAGTCCCTGACACTGAAACTCAAGGGAGAGTTCATACATCAGCAGCAACTGTTGCTGTATTACCTGAGGCTGAAGAAGTTGATTTAAAAATAAATGACTCAGAATTAAGAATAGATGTTTTTAGGGCAGGTGGTCCAGGTGGACAATCCGTAAATACAACCGATAGCGCTGTTAGAATTACTCATATTCCTACTGGATTATCTGTTTCTCAACAGGATGAGAAATCACAACATAAAAATAAAGCAAAAGGAATGAAAATACTTAGAGCACGATTGTATGAGCTAGAGAGATTAAGAATTGATCAAGAAAGATCTAAAGATCGTAAAACTAAAATTGGAACTGGTGATAGGTCAGAGAGAATTAGAACTTATAATTTTCCACAGGGAAGAGTGACTGATCATAGAATAAATTTAACATTACATAGATTACAAGAGTTTTTAGAAGGTGAAGCTTTTGATGAAATGATCGAGTCATTAACCTTGCAAGCTCAAGAAGAGAGCCTAAGTAATTTAAAATAATGAATATTAATTCAGCAATAGTTCAAGGTGCAAAAGTTTTAGAAGACAATTTTATTAAAAATCCATTCCTAGAAGCTGAGATATTAATGTCCAATGTAATAAAGAAAGACAGAATATATATATTGCTTAATTCTAAAAAATATCTTGGGTCAGAAAATTTAAATTTTTTTCAAAAACTAATAAAGAAGCGATCATGTGGAAAGCCAATAGCGTATTTAATTAACAAAAAATTTTTTTGGAACTCAGAATTTATTGTATCAAATGATACGTTGATACCTAGACCAGATACAGAATTGATAGTTGAGAAGGTGTTAAAGCTGACTGAACATAAAAATAAATTAAATATTTTAGAGATTGGCATTGGATCAGGATGTATAATTTTATCAATTCTAAAAGAGAGAAAAAATTTTTATGGGACAGGAATTGATATCAGCAAAAGTTGTTTAAATATAAGTAAATTAAACGCTATTAAGCTTAAAGTAAGCTCCAATCTTAAATTATTTAAATCAAATGTTGACAAATTCACTTTAGGCAAATATGATTTAATTATATCTAATCCACCTTATATAAAAAAAAGTAAGATAAAATATTTGGAAAAAGATGTTGCTAAATTCGAGCCTGAATTAGCATTAGATGGTGGGCTGGATGGTTTATCAGAAATCAGAAAAGTAATTAAAAAATCATCTGAACTGATTAAAAAAAATGGCAAATTTATTTTAGAGATCGGCTTTGATCAAAAAAATAGAGTAATTAGTTTATTAAAAAAAGAAGGATTTTATATTAATAGTATAAACAAAGATTTTGCTAATAACGATCGATGCATAGTCTGTACAAAAATATAGTTTTATCATGGTAACATTTAGAAATAACAATAATAATAATAGAAGAAATACTTTTAGAAGAAATGATAAAAACTTTAAATCAAATGGCGACAGGCCGAAATTTGGATCAAATTTTTCTAATAATGAAAATTTTAAAAGAAAAGTTCCAGGGCGAAATAACCACAATGCACCAAAACTTATTGAAAAATACAATGATTTAGCAAGAGAAGCTTCCTCAAACGGTGATAAAATTTTATCAGAAAATTATCTTCAACATGCCGATCATTTCACAAGAGTTTTAAATGAAAGAGAGAGCATTAGAAGGGAGAAGTTTTCTGAAAATAAAACTGTTGAGAATGAAAATTTTCAGGGGGAAATCAAAAAACCAAATGAGGAAATTTCAAAAAATAATTTAGTTAACGTAACAAAAAATGAGGGTGAGGAAGAAAAAGCTCCAAAACCCCAAGTATAAATTATTAGTTTAATCCTATAATTTTTTCAGATTTCAAAACATCTAATTTAATTTTTTTTGTTTCAAAAATTTTTCTTTCTTCACCTTTTAAAATTTTTCCTGAAGGTAGTTTGAGTTTTTGGGAATTAACTCTCTTGCCATTAACTATAACTTCATAGTGTAGATGTGGGCCAGTTGATTTTCCTGTTGATCCTACATAACCTATAGTTTGACCTTGTTTAACCCGTACACCAGACTTAATACCTCTAGCAAACTTTGACATATGAGCATAAATAGTTTGATAAGTTGAGTTATGTCTTATCTTTACACAATTTCCACCACCACCACACCATCCAGCTTTTGTTACCACTCCATTCCCAGATGCCATTATTGGAGTCCCCATCGGTGCTGCAAAATCAGTTCCTCTATGCATTTTATTAAATCCATCTATTGGATGTTTTCTCATTCCAAAGGGAGATGATAGCCTAGCCCCATTTATTGGGGTCTTCATCAATGCTTTTTTAACACTTTTTCCATTTTTGTCGTAATGGCCTTCGCTTCCTTCTTTGTCAAAATAATACAAATCATTATCTTGACCACTAAGTTTTAGATTGGCAAAAAGAATTTCACCAGTTTCAACTATTTCATTTTTTTCGTTTAAGAATATTTCATACATAATTTGAAATTTATCTTGTTTTCTTATATCTCTCTGAAAATCTACTTGAAATCCATAAATTCTTGCAAATTCAATTATTGTATTAGCTGGAATATTTTGATCAGTAGCAGACTTGTAAAGACTTTGTAAAATTATATTCTCGTTATAAATTATTTCTTTATTTAGTTTAATTGATAAGATTTCTTCATTGAATATATCATTTTCAATATTTCTTTTTAAAAATATTTTTTGAGTATTAGATGTTTGATATACAAATTCACTAATCTTATTATTTGTTTTATCTAAATTAAATTGAATTATTTGTTTTGTATTTAGCTTGTTAAGATTAACTTTATCTTTGAGAGAGTTTTTTATTTTAATTATCTCACTTTTTTCGATTGAATAGTTTTCTAAAATTTTATCAAAAGTTTCTCCAGACTTAATTTTGTGTTTAATTTTTTTGTATTTAGGCTCAAGGTTATTAACCAAGTGACTTAAAGTTTTTTTAAAATAAATATTATCAATAAAATTATTATAGGTTCGGATATCGTTATTTTTTTTTAAATTAAAATAACTTGTTGAAATTATAGTGAATGTAATTAGAAGGATTAGACTAAAAATCTGAATATTTTTTCTGATTTTATGTATTAATTTTTTTAACATTTGAAATTGAATAGGTTACAATTATTAGTTTAGAGAAACTTAAAAATCAAAAAAAACCCTTTAAAATATGAGATTTTTAAGACATTTTTTAATGTTAAATACTTGATTTCCTATTATTTTAGCCTATAAGCACTGAACTTTCTCAGTAAATTATAGTTAATATAATAAATTAGTGAGGATTATTGAGCCTTTTAGCTCAATTAGCTATTTAAAACGTAAAAAATTAAGAAGAGAAGTGTGGACGGTTAAGGTTACCAAAAATTTGTCGTACACACTTCAACATCATATAAATTTTATTCTTAGAATTTATATGGAAGCTAGTGTGCGCCGTTTTTAAACTTGAGAGTTTGATCATGGCTCAGAACGTACGCTGGCGGCACGCCTAACACATGCAAGTCGAACGAAGTAGCAATACTTAGTGGCAGACGGGTGAGTAACATGTAGGTATCTGCCCTTTGGCCTGGAATAACACGAGGAAACTTGTGCTAATACCGGATAAGTCTTTACGGAGAAAGCTTTATGCACCATTGGATGAGCCTGCACTTGATTAGTTTGTTGGTGGGGTAATGGCCTACCAAGACTGTGATCAATAGCTGATTTGAGAGGATGATCAGCCACATTGGGACTGAGACACGGCCCAAACTCCTACGGGAGGCAGCAGTGGGGAATCTTGCACAATGGAGGAAACTCTGATGCAGCGATGCCGCGTGAGTGAAGAAGGCCTTTGGGTTGTAAAGCTCTTTCGTCGGGGAAGAAAATGACTGTACCCGAATAAGAAGGTCCGGCTAACTTCGTGCCAGCAGCCGCGGTAATACGAAGGGACCTAGCGTAGTTCGGAATTACTGGGCTTAAAGAGTTCGTAGGTGGTTGAAAAAGTTGGTGGTGAAATCCCAGAGCTTAACTCTGGAACTGCCATCAAAACTTTTCAGCTAGAGTATGATAGAGGAAAGTAGAATTTCTAGTGTAGAGGTGAAATTCGTAGATATTAGAAAGAATACCAATTGCGAAGGCAGCTTTCTGGATCATTACTGACACTGAGGAACGAAAGCATGGGTAGCGAAGAGGATTAGATACCCTCGTAGTCCATGCCGTAAACGATGTGTGTTAGACGTTGGAAATTTATTTTCAGTGTCGCAGCGAAAGCGATAAACACACCGCCTGGGGAGTACGACCGCAAGGTTAAAACTCAAATGAATTGACGGGGACCCGCACAAGTAGTGGAGCATGTGGTTTAATTCGAAGATACGCGCAGAACCTTACCAACACTTGACATGTTCGTCACGACTCTAAGAGATTAGAGTTTTCGGTTCGGCCGGACGAAACACAGGTGCTGCATGGCTGTCGTCAGCTCGTGTCGTGAGATGTTGGGTTAAGTCCCGCAACGAGCGCAACCCTCACTTTTAGTTGCCATCATTTAGTTGGGCACTCTGAAAGAACTGCCAGTGATAAGCTGGAGGAAGGTGGGGATGACGTCAAGTCCTCATGGCCCTTACGTGTTGGGCTACACACGTGCTACAATGGTATCTACAACAGGAAGCAAGACTGCGAAGTTAAGCAAATCCTTAAAAGATACCTCAGTTCGGATTGCACTCTGCAACTCGAGTGCATGAAGCTGGAATTACTAGTAATCGTGGATCAGCGTGCCACGGTGAATGCGTTCCCGGGTCTTGTACACACCGCCCGTCACACCATGGGAGTTGGTTCTACCTTAAGGCAAGGTTTTAAACCCTTGACCACGGTATAGTCAGCGACTGGGGTGAAGTCGTAACAAGGTAGCCGTAGGGGAACCTGCGGCTGGATTACCTCCTTTCTAAGGATGAGTGAAAATAAAATTTCATTCTAAATAATATACAGGTAATGTTGACCGTCCTCATTTCTCTTCTTAAGTAGTGTTTCTCTTGCATGGGGGCCGGTAGCTCAGTTGGTTAGAGCACACCCTTGATAAGGGTGGGGTCGAAAGTTCGAGTCTTTCTCGGCCCACCAATTTAAGATCACGGGGGATTAGCTCAGCTGGGAGAGCGCCTGATTTGCATTCAGGAGGTCAGCGGTTCGATCCCGCTATCCTCCACCAAAACACTTAGCTATTAAAATTGTAAAAAAAATAATAATTAATATCAATATCTATATCCGAACATTAGTAATATTATTATCTAATGTTCTAAATAAAAATTTGATTCAACACAGAATTTTTTTCTGTGCATAAATCAAGCGTTTAAGGGCGTGTAGTGGATGCCTTGGCACTGAAAGCCGATGAAGGACGTGATATACTGCGATAAGTTTCGGGGAGCTGTATGTAAGTTTTGATCCGAAAATTTCCGAATGGGGAAACCCACCGCTTTATGTGGTACTTTAAACTGAATACATAGGTTTAAAGAGACAACCTGGAGAACTGAAACATCTAAGTAACCAGAGGAAAAGAAATCAATTGAGATTCCGTTAGTAGTGGCGAGCGAACGCGGATTAGGCCAGTAGTTTTGTTAAAAAAATTTGAATAGTTTGGAAATGCTAACCATAGAGGGTGATAGTCCCGTATGAGTAATGTTTAATAAAATTCTTGAGTAAAGCGGGACACGTGAAATCCTGCTCGAATATAGGGGGACCACCCTCTAAGCCTAAATACTCTTCAGTGACCGATAGTGAACTAGTACCGTGAGGGAAAGGTGAAAAGAACCCCTATTAGGGGAGTGAAA
>CABZJV010000003.1:0-12500 GCA_902526115.1 uncultured Pelagibacteraceae bacterium | reverse complement strand
CTACTTTACATCCTTGGTTAAGCTATCAAAATTTATTAGATGGACCTTCAAGATCTTATACAGTGCCAGGACAAATTATTGACAATTTTGTTTTGGGTAGAGCCAGCATAAATTCTTTATTACCCAAAAATACCTCAGCGATGAAAGCAACTTTTGAAGTTTTACCATCGCTAAAAGGAAAATTTTTGACTAATTCATACAGGGTTCCAACATCGATTGTATCTTCAGCAGATATTACTTTAAAATTAAATAAAAATATTAATTATGAAAAAATAAACAAAGTACTTAAAAAAGTTAATAAGAAAATATTAAAAATAAATAAAGAGCCTTTAATTTCAATTGATTTTGTCAAATGCAGTAATTCGTCAGTATTAGATCTAAAATTTTTGAAAATTATGAACAACTATTTAAAATTTATAATTTGGTATGATAATGAGTGGGGATACTCATCAAGAGTAATTGATCTAATAAATTTTATAGATAAAAAATCAAGTTAAGGTGAAGTCTTTGTTATTTAAGTTATTATTCTCTATTTTTATAATGTTATTGATTAAATTATAATTTATCTTATTCAATATTTTTTTTTTGATAAAAAAATTTTTTGCAAAAGAATAAAATTTTTTATTTATATTTTTACTTTTTTTTAAATCTGCTAAAAAATGATGTTTAATCTTATCATAGGCATAACATTCAAGGTGTAAACTAATTTGTTTTTTTATTTTTGGGTTATATTTGATCAACAAAGAAGTAAAGCTTCTCGTAACTGGAGGATAAAAATCTACAAAATAAATTTTATTTTTTAAAATTGTGAAATTTTTAAAGTGAGGATCAATTCCAATTTTCGTATTTTCACAAATATTAAGTATATTTGATATCTCATTTAGTAAATGATTCATCTTTTTTTCACTTATATTTTTTTTTTGTAAGATTTTATTTAAACTTATTCCACAATATTCAAATTTAAATTTGAGTTTTTTGTTGTGAGAAATCAATTTTGGTATGTTATTACAAGTTTTGAATAGAGTTGAATGATAATCTCTAATTTTTTTATTAATTTGTGAAGATTTACTATTTGGTATGGTTTTTAATACAAATTCTTTTTCAATAATTTTTTTTTTAAATTTTACTTTTGTTTGGTTGAAGGAGATATAATTATTCATAAAGTTAAAACATCATTAAAAAGCAAATTTAAGAGATTTAAAATTTTTTGTATTATATTTATCATTTAACAAAATTTAACTTTGATATATAAAATATCTTTTCATAATATAATATTAAAAAAAATAAATTTTTAATTACAATTTTCTTAAATTAACATTTGATTTAATTAGATTTAATCTTAAATTTTTAAGCCCGTCTCCTATAAAATTGAAAAGATTTCCCGTAGAGATGCCTGAAACATTTTTTTGATTAAAACATTCAACAAAATGTTGATATTTTGCAGCTCCACCGCCAACCACATAAGGTAATTTATTGTCTATATATTTATAGATTTCGTCATTAATACCAAACCCAGTCCCATCACGGTCAATATTGTTAAGAAAGATTTCCCCAAATTTTAATTTTTTTGCTAAATTTATATGTTTTTTAATTTCTAAATACTTATTTTCACCATTGTCTAAGTAAGTTATCAGATTATTGTTAATTTTCTTATAATCTATTGAACAAATAATAGCCTGACTACCATATCTTTTTACTGAATTTTTTATCAAATTTTTATTTTTTATAGATGAATTAAATATTATCTTTTCTGCTCCTAGTGAAAAACATTGTTTAATTTTTTCTAGATTATTAATACCTCCCCCTATAGTTAAAGGTATAAAAGTTTTTTCACATAATTTTTTTACATTAATTATAAAATCATGACTCAATCGAGTTACTTTTTTTTCTTTTTCAACATTAAGAATAACTAGTTCGTCTATAGAATCAGTAATTTTTTTAAAGTTAAAATATTTATAAAGCCATTCAATATTACCAACTTTTTGTAAATTGAAATTTCTACTTAAGTAAAAAAATTGATTTATATAATATAGTTTAAAAATTATTCTTTTTTTCATCGCAAAAATGTTTAAAAAATTTTAAGCCTTTATTTCCAGATTTTTCAGGATGAAATTGAACTGCTATAAAATTTTTATATTTAAAATAAGATAGTAATTGGCAGCCTTCATACTCAGTTATTGCATATGCATCTAGAAATTTGCATTGTTTATAACTGACCCCATAAGAATGTACAAAATAAAAATCATTATTTAGAACTTCTTTTTGTTTTTTGTTACCTTTTATTAAATCTACTTTATTAAAACCAACATGAGGTAATGGTCCAGTAGATCCAATTTTATCTAATTTTTTTACAGGAATATTCTCTAAAATATTTAAACCTGGTAATTTACCCTCATCACTTTTTTGAAATAAAATTTGCAAACCTACACATATTGCTAAAACTTTTTTTTTTGAAATTTCTTTTATAAATTTTTTACCATATAATTTCTTTTTTTTTAAATTTTTAATTACAAAATCAAAAGATCCAACACCAGGCAAAATAACTAATTTTACTTTCTTGAGTTCTTCAATTGTATCTATTAGTCTGAATTTAACTTTTATGTATTTTAAACAGTTTATTATTGACCCTATATTTTGTGACTCTGTATTTATAATACCAATCATTTAATTATAAACTTTGCTTGCCACTTATTCCTCATTTTTTTAAATAAATTTTTATTTACAAATTTATCAATAGTCTTATCAAATTGTTTTTTTGTTATATCAAAATATTCTAAATATAATGGGATTTTACTTTCCGGGAACTCGTTATCATAAATTTTAGCTAACTGAATTCCTTGATCTCGTGTCATAGCACCTCTCCTTATATCAATACCAATATCTTGAGTACATCTACCAAAACCAAATTTGAGGTACATTAAGTAGCAATGTAAGTCGTACAGATGAGTATCGTTTTGACCAAAATTTGTATAAGTCCCACTATTTTTATCTTTTTTTTCTTCTAAACCATATTTATTTTTGGCAACTAAGTAGTTTCTATATGAGTCCCAATTTTCGTAATATGACCAGTGAGCAAGTTTTGTTTTTGAATCATTAAATAGCCACCAATGCGTATCAGCCTTTTTCGCAAATTTAATAGTTTTCTCATATTTTTTTTCGAAATAAATATTTTTGATAAAATTAGGACTGAAAAATGATTTTTTTTTAAGATGAGAGCTCCCACCATATTCTGCTTCACCGTCTTCTCCATACATTATTAAACTAATATTTTTCTCTCTTGCAGTTTTAATTATTGCTGTAAATATTCCAATGACCCAACCATACAGGGGTCTACCATGATTTAAGAAACCAAATTTATTTAGTCTTTGATGACTTTCATAAGGTAAGTTTATTTCAAGTAAACTTAAATTATTTTTTTTAAAATTTTCAATATTTTTATACCCTAAATCAGTTCTTAAAGGTGGATTTACCGTTATGCATAAAGGTCTTAGATCATTTTTTAACATTTGATCTGTCACATAACTTCCATCTTTTCCACCACTTACAGGTACAATTACATCAAAATCTTTATTTTTAGATTTGATACTATTTTTTAATAACCTAAATTGACCCATCCTTTTTCCCCAATTAATATTTTTTTTTTCTAGACTCCAATTACATGCATTACAAACTTGATTTTCGTCAAAAGAAATTCTTGGTCTTGTAGACATATTTAAACAATTTTTACACCAAAGAATTTTTTCTATTTTTTTTTTCATATTTTTATTAGCTCATCTTTTTCAAATTTTTTTTTTGCAAATTTTCCTAATACTTTTAAATATTTCATAGGACTAATACCTGTACCTGGTCGTTTAGTTGTTATATTTGCAACAGTAAACTTTTCTCCTTTTTTAATTTTTTTCTTTGAAACTATTGATTTTCTAACATATTTTATATTTTTTCTTTCACTTTCAGTCACAATTTTTTTTTCTTTACCTAAAATTTTTTCAGCATGTCTAATTCCTTCAACCATAGCTTTGAATTCTTTTGGACTTAAACTTGATTTATGATCTGGACCTATCATTTTTTTATTCAATGTAAAATGTTTTTCTACAAATTTTGATCCAAAAGCTATACTAATTATCGGTGTTAATATTTCAGAAGAATGATCAGACAAACCTGTTTCTAATTTAAATTTTTTTTTAAGCAAACCTATAGTTTTTAAATTTACATCTTCAGCTGGGGTAGGATAAGCTGAATTACAATGTAATAGAATAATATTTTTTTTTTTAGTCCCGAACTTTATTAATATCTTTATACATCTTTGAATTTCACTAATTTTTGACATACCAGTAGACAGTAAAACTTTTTTGTTTTTTTTTGCAAGTGCTACAAGAAAAGGAAAATCAGTAATTTGTCCTGATGCTATTTTGTAAAATTTAAGATTTAATTTCAATAGGAAGTTTAAGCTTTGTAAATCAAAGGCCGAGGATAAAAAGATGATTTCTTTTTTTTTACAATAATCTTTAAGTTTAATAAATTCTTTGAATTTTAAACTTAAAGTCGACAACAATTTTTGTTGAGATATGCTTCTTTTAGACTGGTACTTTGCTGTTTTTACTATTTTAGTTGTAAGTTCTTCTGGTAAAAATGTTTGAAACTTGATCGCATCTGCCCCCGAAACTTTTGCTTTATCAATAAGTTTTTTTGCAAGAGAAATCCTGCCATTGTGATTCACACCAGCTTCAGCAATTATGAATGTTTTTTTCATTTTTATTACTTTTTAAATAAATATTTTTTTGTTACCTTTGTCATTGATGGAATAATTTGATTATCAGGAATTTTTACACTTTCGTTTATTACCGAACCACTTCCAATAAAACAATTATTTCCAATAGTTGATCCACCATTTAGTATTGCTCCTGTCGAAACATGGCAATTTGCACCTATTTTTGCATCGTGTTCAATTATAGCACCTGTATTAATTATACAGTTTCTGCCTATCTCAACATTTTTGTTAATGATAACACCTTTCATAACTATTGTACCTTCTAGTATTTTTGATTTTTTTGACACTATTGAATATTTTGAAATTATTGTGGGCAAATTAAATCCTTCTTTTTTTAAAAGATTAAATAACTTCAACCTTTTTTTGTAATTTTGAATTTGTCCAATACCTATTAAAGCATTTTTACATTTTTTTTTAATCAGCTTAAGTTTTTTATCATCACCTAATATTTTGTATCCTAAGTATTTTTTTGTACCTTTACAAATTAAGCCAAAAATAAAGAATTTTTTTTCTGTTTCTAAAATCTCAATACATGAATTTGCGTGTCCTCCACATCCTATAATTATGATTTTTTTCATTTTATATTTTTGCTTATTATAGAACAAATTTTAAGTAGTTGTTTTTTTTTTAAAAATGAACTACATGGCAAGCAGATTAACCGTGACGATATTTTTGGCGCATTTGAAATTTTATAACTCTCGAACTTTTTATAAGGGATTTGCATATGACAAGGATGCCAAGCTTGTCTAATTGAAAATCCATATTTAATTAAACTGGATCTGATTTTTTTAATAACTAATTTAGGATTTTTTAAATTAATGATCATAGTAGTTTGCCAATAGTTATTGTTTGAATATTTTGGAAATTCATTAATTTTTAAATGCTCAGAATTTTTAAAAAATTCTCTATAAAATTTATTTATCAATTTTTTTTTTTTAATATAAAAACTAATTTTTTCTAGTTGGGCTAATCCAATCGCAGCATTTATATTTGACATTCTAAAATTGTAACCAATGTTATTGTGAATATAATTAAACTGTTTATCTGTTGCCTGGTTAATCAAGTAATTTGCTTTTTGGTGATATTTTTTAGATTTTGTTAAAATAGCACCACCTCCAGCTGAAGTAATAATTTTATTTCCGTTAAAAGATAAACAACCTATATCACCTATTGTCCCAGATGATCTATTTTTAAGTTTTTTAATTTTATATTTTGAACCAAGACTTTCAGCAGCGTCTTCTATAATTTTAAGATTAGATTTCCTACATAACTTAGTTATTTCGCTCAGATCCACTAACCCCCCCCATACGTGGACTGGTATTACAGCAAATATTCTTCTTTTTGTTTTTTTGTTAAATAGATTATTTCCCTTTTTAAAAGTATTTTCAAAAATAAATTTATTGAACTTTTTTATATCTAGGTTGCAATTATCATCACAATCCATAAAAACTGGTATACCTTTATTATATATGACAGCATTTATTGTGGCAATAAAAGTGAATGTAGGTACAATAACCTCATCATTTTCTTTTATGCCTAGAGTATGAAGTGCAACCTGAATAGCTGACGTTCCACTTGAACAAAGGGAAACGTATTTAGATTTACAGTACTGTTTGATTTTATTTTCAAATTTCCCTTTAAACTTTCCAATACTTAACTCATTAGATTTAATGCTTTCTTTAAGATATTTTAATTCTTTTCCGCTAATATATGGCTCATTTACTCCAAGCATTAGATGTTATAAATATTTTCTTTGAAGTTATTTTTGTTATTCCTTAACCAATTTATAGTCTTGTTTAGACCTTCTTGCATATTTGTTTTAGGCACCCATCCCGTTTCTTTAATTATTTTTTTATTACTACATAAAAGCCTATTTACCTCACTTAATTTGACTCTTTTTCTTTCTGGGGAAATTTTTATTTTTTTATAAATATTAAGCTTTTTCATTATAAGAATTGATAAGTCTTTAATTGAAATTTCTTTATTTGTTCCCACGTTAACTACATGTCCAGTTAGTTTTTTAGCTTTGGAAAGTTTTAAATATGCCTCACATAGATCCTCTACATAAGTGTAGTCTCTAGAGGGCTTGGTATTTCCTAGTTTTATAAATTTATTTTTGTTTAATAGTTGAGAAATAATCGTAGGAATTACAGCTCTACTTGATTGCCTCGGTCCATATGTATTAAATGGTCTAATAATTTTAATATTTTGACCGAAAGATCTATAATAACTCATTGCAATTTGATCTGCGGCTATCTTTGATGCTGCGTAAGGTGATTGAGCATTTAATGGATGATTTTCATCCATTGGAGTTTTTATTGCTGATCCATAAGTTTCACTGGTTGACGTTATTATAGTTTGACTGATGTTTTTTTCTTTTGCAGCTTCTAAAATATTATAGGTGCCTTCAATATTTGTCTTTATGTAAGCTAATGGCGAAACATATGAATATGGAATACCGATCAATGCAGCTAAATGAAAAATTGTATCAATATTTTTTAAACTTTTTAATGTTGAGTCATAATCTCTTATATCACCCATTATAATTTTAATATTCTTTCTATATTTAGAATTTTCTAAATTACCCCAATTATTATTTGAGTTATATCTATCAAATACAGTTACGTTATAATTTTTTTTTGTTAGGAATTCAGCAAGATGCGAACCTATAAAACCCATGCCTCCAGTAACTAATATATTTTTCATAAGACAATTATTTCAAAATATTTTATTTCAATGTCGAATTAAGACTTCTATCTTTTTTTGCAAAGGCATCAAACTCTGAATTTAAAAAAAATAAATTATCTGTCATATCTACTTCACTAATATCTGTATAGGTAAGTTGAATAACACTTCTCACTTTATCTATTTTTGCTTTTTCACTTCTATGAAGTGTAAAACAGTTGAATACGATAATATCACCTGGATTCGCATTTATAACGAATTTATTTTTTTCCATTTCATTTATATTTATAGGTAAATCTTTATTTTCAATTAATAAATTTGGTTTATATACATGTCTTAATAAGCCAAAATTTTGCGTTTTAGGATACATTACAACAGTGCCGTGTTTTTTATCTACCTTTGTAATTGGTATCCAAATTGTAACCGTTTTTTTAGATCTTATACTTCTGATATCTTGATGAACACCTCTTAAGAATTTCAATTCCTTTTTTTTTTTCATGTCAAATCTTATATTGCTCATGTCAACACATACAGGTTTTTTATATCCAAATTCTTTAAGAAATTTTTTTATATATGGATGATGATTTAATTTTTGTATACTTGTTAAAAAAGGAGCTGAGTCATAAATAAATGTTCTTAATCTCGTTCCAGGTATCATTATCTTTTTAACTAAATCATCATAATTCTTATCTTTTCCACTTGTAAGATTATTTTTTTTTCCAAAAAAATTAAGGTAGTCAATTACTTCTAGCTTAATGTCTTTTACTTCCTTTGAAAATTTATTTTTAATAATAGCAAATCCGTTTTTGTTAAAAAATTCACTAGTATTTTGTTTTTTAATCATCAGAAAGTTTTGATAACACAAAAAAAACAATATTTGTAATTAAATCTTGCTAAATAATTAAAAATTGACATAGATCAAAATTAAAAAATGCAAAAAATTTGTGTAATTTCAAGTAGCCGTGCTGACTATGGAATCATGTCAAATCTAATAAGTAAAATTCAAAAAAAAAAAATTTTTAAATTAAATTTAATTGTTACTGGATCACATTTATTAAAAAAACACGGTTTTACATCCAATGAGATAATAAAGGATAAAATTAAAATTAATCATAAAATCAATCTTTCCAAAACTGATTATTCAAAAAATATAAGCTATTTAGTTGAAAAATTTTCAAAAATTTTAAAAAAAATTAAACCAGATATTATTATTTTACTTGGAGATAGATATGAAATTTTTGCTGCAGCCTTAAGCGCTTATCTTAACAAAATACCCATAGGTCACTTACATGGTGGTGAAGTTACTAGAGGATCTATGGATGACGGTTTCAGGCATTCTATTACTAAGTTTTCATATTTACATTTTGTGGCTACTAATAATTCTTATAAAAGAGTTTTGCAATTAGGTGAGAGCAAATCAAATATATTTAATGTAGGCTCTTTAAGTCTAGAAAATGTAAAAAAAAAAATTAATTTTTTAGATAAATCAAAAATTGAAAAAAAATATAATATAAATTTAAAAAGAAAAGTTGCTATGGTTGTTTTTCATCCAAACTCATTAAAAAATAGTTATAATAATTTTTCAGACATAAATAAAATTTTAAAACAATTAAAAAAAATTAAAGATTATTCGTTTATTTTTTCAGGTTCTAATATTGACTTAGGTGGATATGAATTAACAAAAAAATTGCAATTTTTTTGCAAAAAAAATAATTATTTATTTAAAAATTCTTTTGGAAAAACTGATTTTTTATCAATTTTAAAAATATCTGATATAATCATTGGAAATTCATCAAGTGCAATTATTGAGGCACCTTTTTTGAAAACATTTAGTATTAATATAGGCAATAGACAAATTGGTAGAGAATTTGCAAAAAGTATATTTAGTTGTAAATTTAATGGAAATGAGTTTTTTAAATTGTTTAAAAAAATCAATAACATTAGTAATAAAGAGAAATATTTTAAGTCCGTTCCTTATATGTCAAAAAATGGAAGTGATAAAATAATTTCAATTTTGAAAAAACCTATTAAAGATAATTTTAATTTTAAAAAATTTACTGATATATGAAAGATTTGTTGATAAGTAAAAACGCAACTATAAAAGATGCTCTTAATCAGATATCAAAAAAAGGAATTAGATGCCTAATAGTTGTTGATGCATTTAACAAAATGATGGGATCTTTAAGTGATGGTGATATCAGAAGATCAATCCTTAAAGGAAAAAAAATAACTAGTAAAATAACTTTTATTTATAAAAAAAAACCACATTTCTTTTTTGAAAATGATTTTAGTGAAAAAAAAATAAAAGAGTTATTCTTTAAGGAAAAATTAGATTTAATTCCTATAATAGATAAGAAAAAAAAAATTGTAAAAATTATACTTTGGAATGATATTTTTAAAAATACTAAATTTAAAAAAAAATATAATATAGATGTAGTGATTATGTCTGGTGGAATGGGAAAAAGGCTTTTACCTTTTACAAATGTACTACCCAAGCCATTGATACCAATAAAAGAAAAACCCGTAATATCACACATAATTGATAAGTTTGAAAATCAAGGTTTTTATAAAATTAAAGTAATAGTTAACTATAAAGCAGCAGTTTTAAAAGCCTACCTATCAGAGTCTAGAAAAAAAAATAGATTAAAAATAATCAATGAAAAAAAACCACTTGGTACAGCGGGTGGCTTAAACTTGATTAAAAAACATATTTCAGATCACGTATTCGTTTCTAATTGCGATATTCTTACAAATATAAATTTTAATGATATTTTAGACTTTCATAAAAAAAATAATAATGATTTTACTTTAGTTGCTTCTGCAAAAAGCTTTCCAATCCCATATGGTGTGTGTGAACTAAAAAAACAAGGAACATTAAAAAGAATAAACGAGAAGCCGAACTTTGATTTTCTTGTAAGTATAGGACTATATTTGATGAAAAAAAAAGTCTTAAACTTAATTAAAAAAAATTCTTACCTAGATATGAATGAACTAATTAATATAATTAAAACAAAAAAATATAAAGTTGGTGTTTTTCCTGTAGATGACTCATCTTGGTCAGATATTGGAGAATGGAGTCAATATGAACAGACATTAAAGTCTTATGATTAATAATAAAAAAGTCCTAGGAATAATTACTGCAAGAAAAGGAAGTAAAGGACTAAAGAATAAAAATTTGCTAAAATTAAATGGTTATCCTTTAATTTATTGGCCAATAAAAGCTTTTAAAAATTCCAAATATGTAGATGATTTCATATTATCTACAGACTCTACAAAAATTTTAGAAATTGCAAATAAATTTGATTGTAAAACACCTTTTGTTAGACCAGCCAATTTAGCTAAAGATAATTCATCCTCAATTGATGTTGTAATCCATGCGATAAATTTTTTTAAATCAAAAAATATTTTATTTGATTATGTTGCTTTATTGGAACCTACATCCCCACTCACAACAGCTAAAGATTTAGATAAGGCTATCATTAAATTAAAAAAACATAAATCAGCTAATTCTATCGTTGGAATATCTAAAATTATAAATAATCATCCAGATTTCAATATTAAAATAAATAATAAATCATTTATAAAGTTTGCAAAAAAAAAAATTAAAAGACGTCAAGAAATTTCAGATTTGTATTTTTTAGATGGCAGCCTGTATATATCAAAGATTAGCTCTTTGATTAAGTATAGATCATTTTATCAAAATAAAACTATTGGATTTTTGACACCCAAATGGAAATCTTTTGAAATAGATGATTATGTAGATTTTTTGACCATTTCTACAATTATGAAAAATCGAAAAAAATTATGAAGAAAAATTTAGGACAGAAAATTTTAAAGAGAGCAAAAGAGATTATCCCGGGAGGAAATCAACTTCTATCAAAAAGAAGTGAAATGTTTTTGCCAAACTATTGGCCAAATTATTATAAAAAAAGTCAAGGATGTAAAATTTGGGATCTTGAAAATAAAATATATTATGATTTTGCGGGGATGGGAGTTACTGCATGCTCTTTAGGATACGCTAATAAGAAAATAAACTCCTCTATAATTAAAGCTTTTAATAGGGGAAATTTAACAACTCTTAATTCACTTGAAGAAGTAGAATTAGCAAGATTGTTTCTTAAACTTCATAAATGGGCTGGTATGGCTAAATTTTCTAAATCCGGTGGTGAAGCATGTTTAATCGCTATAAGAATTGCAAGAGCTTATTCAAAAAAAGAAAACATAGCTTTTTGTGGATATCACGGATGGCACGATTGGTATCTGTCAGCAAATTTAAATAACAAGAAATCATTAGATGATCAGTTACTTTCTGGCTTAAAAACAGACGGAGTATCAAAATCTTTCGAAAAATCAATATTTCCTTTCTACTATAATAATATTGAAAGTTTAAAAAAAATTTTACTAAGAAATAAAATTGGAATAATTATTATGGAACCAATGCGCTCAAGTCCTCCAAAAAATAATTTTTTAAAAGAAGTGAGATTGCTAGCTAATAAACATAAATGTATTTTAATTTTTGACGAAATAACCTCTGGTTTTCATGATCATTATGGAGGTATTCATTTGAAGTATAATGTGAATCCAGATATAGCAATTTTTGGTAAATCAATTGGAAATGGCTATCCAATTTCAGCAATAATTGGAAAAAAACATATAATGAATAAATCTCAAGATACATTTATTAGTTCTACAATGTGGACAGATAGAGCAGGTTTTTCAGCTAGTTTAGAAACTTTGAAATTTATGAAAAAAAATAAAGTGCAAAAGAAAATTGTAAGTAAAGGAAAAAATATTAAAAAATTCTGGAAAACAGAGTCAAAAAAACATGGTATAAAAATCACAATATCTGGACAAGACTCTATGCCATATTTTAAATTTGATTATAAAAATAACTTAGAAATTTCAACTTATTTTACTCAAGAAATGTTAAAAAAAGGTTTTCTAGCTGGAAATCTAGCGACAATGTCAATTTCTCATACAAATGAAATCATTGAAAAATATAAAAAAAATTTCAAATTAGTTTTAAAGAATATATCTAAAATTATCG
>CABZJV010000002.1 GCA_902526115.1 uncultured Pelagibacteraceae bacterium | reverse complement strand
GCCATAATTTAATGCTAGATTAATTTGTAATTTAGTATTTTTTGATGTTTTTTTTTCAGAATTATTTAGAAGTTTGTTTAGCTTGGGTGAAAACTTTTTAGCTCCTAAAATTTTAAGTTTAATATTTTGTTTGTGTAGATCTTCTATTCTATTGGTTAAAAAATTCTCTAATAAATTGAATAAAAAATTTATTTCTTTTTTAGGTCTTTTCCAGTTTTCGGTAGAAAAAGCGAATAGTGTTAAAAATTTAATTTTATTTTTTATCGTCTCTTTAATTATTTTTTCAACTGTATTTAGACCAGCTTTATGTCCAGCATTTCTTGAATCTTTATATTTCAAACCCCATCTCCCATTACCATCCATGATAATGGCTACATGATTTAAAGGGTTCATATAGTCATTATTTCTTTTTCTTTTAATGAAACTTTTTCGTCCACAGATTTTATGTGGTCATCAGTTATTGTTTGAACTTTTTTTTCTTGTGTTTTTTCCTCGTCTTCACCAATATCTTTTGATTTTAGGAGTTTTTTTAAATCCTCATTTGCTTCTCGTCTTATATTTCTAATCGAAACTTTACATTTTTCACCGACAGATTTAATTATTTTTTTTAGTTCGGTTCTTCTCTCTTCATTAAGTTCAGGTACAGGTAATCTAATCATTTGACCATCTATTTGTGGATTTAATCCTAGATCAGATTTTTTTATAGCTGCATCAGCTAATGAAACATTATTTACATCCCAAATTTGAATATTTATCGTTCTAGGTTCAGGAGTTGTAATGCTACCTATTTGATTAATTGGCATTTGCTGACCATAAACATCCACTTTAATTAAATCTAGCATAGCAGCATTAGCTCTGCCTGTTCTAAGTGATGATAGCTCTTTGGAGAATACTTCTATAGCCTTATCCATCTTAAGACTGTATGATTTTTCATCAAACATCTATTCTCCTATTTTAATTCTATAAAATTCTTTAATTTTAAGGTCAGCTATAGAAAGTTCTTGCAGTATGTCCTTTACTTTTTTTTTAGGCTCCATAACCCATGATTGAGTTAAGAGAGCGTTTTCTTCTCTAAATTTGTTCATCTTGCCTAAGGTAATTTTATTAGCAATCTCATCTGATTTGCCAGAGTTTTTTAGTTCCTCTGTGACGAGTTCCTGTTCTTTATCAATTATAACTTTATCTATTAGATCAGATTCTAAAGCTAATGGGTTTGAGGCCGCAATATGCATGGACAGTTGTTTACTAAATATTTTTACTTCCTCTGACTTTTCATTAGTTTCTAATGATACTAACACAGCCAATTTAGCTACATTATCTTTAACTATTGTATGAAGGTAATGGTTATTAACACCTTTTGTGTTTTCTATTGTTTTAGATTTTCCTATTGTTATTTTTTCGCCAATTTTTGCAATTAAAGCAACTAAGTTTTCATCAACCGTTTGTCCATTGTTCATCATTGATTTTTTTAATTCTTCAATATTAGAATTTTTTTGATTATTTAATTCGCTAAGTTCTTTTACAAAACTAATAAAGTCATCATTTTTAGCCACAAAATCAGTTTCACAATTTACCTCGATAATAGAGGTTTTTGTTTCATCTCCACTCACAACAACAACTCCTTCTTTAGCATCTCGAGACATTTTTTTTGAAGCCTTAGAAATTCCTTTTACTCTAAGTATTTCAATTGCCTTATCTAAATCTCCATTTGACTCCTTTATAGCTAAATTACAATCTTTGAAACCTGCTCCAGTAGCTTCTCTTAATTTTTTTACATTCTCAATATCGCTCATACTAATTTAGTGTCTCCTTACTTTCTTTGGAAAACTTCTGTTCTAATTTTTCTCTATCAAGTTCTTGAATAGTTTTTGATTTATCATCATCTTTGTTATTTATTTTTAATGAAACTTCTTTTTTTTCTTTGGTCGAGATAGAACTTTTAGCATTATTAATAGTTTCTTTAATTAAATTACAATAAAGATCTATAGCTCTTCTGGCGTCATCGTTTCCTGGAATGGGATAATCAATGTTATCAGGATTGGAATTACTATCTAATATTGCAACTATTGGTATTCCTAATTTAACTGACTCTGCAATAGCTAACGATTCATAATTAGTGTCTATAATAAATACTAGATCTGGCGTTTTTTTCATTTCAGAAATTCCACCTAAAGATCTTTCAAGTTTATCTTTTTTAACACTCATTTTAAGGAGCTCTTTCTTTGTAAAGCCCCTATTTTCAGCAACAAGATCAGCTTCATATTTTTTCATTTTTTTTATTGAACCTGAAATAGTTCCCCAATTTGTAAGCATGCCCCCAAGCCATCTATAGTTTACAAAATACTGATCTGTTTCTTTGGCAACTTCAGCAATTGCTTCTGAGGCTTGTTTTTTTGTTGATACAAATAAAATTTTTCCATTATTGGCTATTGTGTTATATACTTTTTCTAGTGCTACTTTTGTTAACTCTAGAGTTTGAGTTAAATCAATAATGTGAATTGAATCTCTTTTTCCAAAAATATATTTTTTCATTTTTGGATTCCATCTCAATGTCTTATGACCAAGATGAACACCAGCTTCTAATAATTGTTGTATTGTTACGTTAGGTATTTTCATATTTATTCCCGGTTAAGCCACCACAGTAATTTCCAATTAAGGACCGGAGGTATAAAACCAACAACTGTGTGCGTGTTAATTTAATTTATGCTGTATTTACAAATATTTTAAGAATTTAACAAGTTTTATTTACGAAATAGTGGCGTGTATTTGTTGTTTTCTTAACAAATTTAGTGATTTTCTATCTAATTTTTTGAGATTTTTTAGTTTAAATTGAATAATATTATTATCAGATACTAGATTAATATTGACTAAAGTTTTGCCATTTTCTTTTAGGATTTTTGATATAGCAATAATTTTTTCTTTAGAGTCGACCTTAAAAGATACCTCATTAATTGGACTATTAAATAACTCTTTTAAGGAGGCTATTTTTTCTACATTAACTCTTTTAAAACGATTTTCATCATCGGTTATATTTTTAATTAAAGTTATTATCAAAGAGTTACCCTCTTTTAAAATTTCTCTATTTAAATCCAAAACTTCTGAAAATATAAAAAGTTCAAATACGCTTGACAAATCTGTTAATTTCAACACAGCATAGGAATTTCCTTTTGCAGTTTTTCTTTCCTGCAACTTAAGCAGAGTGGCCGCTATATTAGAATTTTTAATCTCATCATCAGAAATAAATTCTGTATATTCTCTAATTTTATAATCATCATAAATTTCTGTAAATTGATTTAAAGGATGATCAGATATAAAAAAGCCTACTGCTTCAAATTCTTTTGCTAGCCTTTCTTCAAATTTCCAGTCATCAATTTCAGGTATGACATTATCCTGTTTATTCTCATCCTCTGAAAATAAATCGATTTGGTTAGTAGACTTATTATCAAAAATATTTTTGCTTTTGGTTATAATGCCAGGTATTGAATCAAATAAAGCTTTCCTATTTAAATTTATATTATCAAATGCGCCAGCTTTTACTAATCCCTCTAGTTGAAGTTTATTAATATCCTTGGGGTTCACTCGATTTATAAAATCATTGATTGATGAAAATTTTCCATTAGCAATCCTCTCCTCAACTATATTTGAAATTGCCTCATAACCTACTGCCTTAATTCCTCCTAATGCATAATAAAACTTACCATCAATAGTTCTAAAATCTGCATAACAGTCGTTTATATCTGGTCGGATAATTTCTACATTGAGTCTATTTAATTCCTCATAGAATTCACTTAGCTTGTTTTGATTAGAAATATCCATTGTCATTGAGGCGGCAATAAATTCTTTTGGAAAATAGGTTTTTAGAAATGCAGTTTGGTAAGAAATAATCGCATAAGCTGCTGCATGACTTTTATTAAATCCATATTCTGCAAAAGGCTCTATTTTTAAAAATATTCCAGCTGCAACATCTTTTGAAATTCCATTCTTTATTGCTCCATCGATGAAACCTTGCTTTTGTTTTTCAAGTTCAGCTCTTTTCTTTTTACCCATTGCTCTTCTTAACAAATCAGCCTGACCTGCAGTAAAACCTGATAATTTTTGAGCTATTTGCATTACTTGTTCTTGATAAATAATTACCCCATATGTTGGCTTTAAGATGTCTTCTAAGAGTGGATGTAAATAATCAGGTTTTTGCTTACCATGTTTACAATCGTTATATATGGGAATATTGGTCATTGGTCCTGGGCGATATAAGGCAACAAGAGCAATAATATCCTCTATATGATTTGGTTTCATTTGTATTAGAGCTTCTCTCATTCCAGCACTTTCAATCTGAAACAAACCAACTGTTTTACCACTTGATAACAAATCAAAAACTTTTTGATCTTCAAAATTAATATTTTCAATATTAAAATTTTTATCAAATTTTTTAATTAACTTTTGGGTATTGCTAATTACAGTAAGTGTTTTTAAACCCAAAAAATCAAATTTTATTAATCCTGCATTTTCAGCTGAATACATATCAAATTGAGTAGAGGGTAATAATAAATCTGATGAACTATCTTTATATAAGGGGACTACTTCACTGAGTTTTCTGTCTGCAATAACTACACCTGCCGCGTGAGTCGCAACATTTCTATTTAGACCCTCAAGTTGAAGTGATAAGTCAGTTAATTTTTTAACTTTTGCATCTTCATTGATTAGTTTTTGTAGTCTCGGTTCACCTGCTATACATTGCGTTAAGTTTTGAGGTCTAGAAGGATCAAATGGTATCATTTTAGAAATACTGTCTACAAAACCATAGGATAATCCTAAAACTCTTCCTACATCACGTATTACCATCCTAGCTTTTAATTTTCCAAAGGTAATTATATGTGCGACACTATCTTTGTACTTTTTTGTTAAATATTCAAAAACAAGATCTCTTTTATCCTCACAAAAATCTATATCAAAATCAGGCATAGATATACGGTCAGGATTTAAAAATCTTTCAAATATTAAATTAAATTTAATTGGATCCACATCTGTAATAGATAAGCACCAGGCAACTAAAGACCCCGCTCCCGAACCCCTACCAGGACCAACTGGAATATCGTTATTTTTAGCCCACTTGATATAGTCTGACACGATAAGAAAATAACTAGCATATTTCATTTTAATAATTATTGAAAGCTCATGCTCTAATCTTTTTTTGTATTCTAAATAGGTCATATCAGACTCGATATTTTTAGTGTCAATTTTTATAACTTTTTCAAATTTAGTTTTAAGTCCTTCAAAAGACTCTTTTCTTAAAATATCATCAGCACCTACATCTTTATCCTTGCTTATATTGGGTAAAATTGGTTTTGAAAATAAAGGTCTAAAATTACATCTTAATGGAAAGTTATAATTATTTTCTAATGCTTCTGGTAAATCAGCAAATAGTTCTGACATTTCAGAATTATCTTTAAAATAATGTTGATCACTAAATTTTAATCTATTTTTTTCATTAACATAAGTTTTATTACCAATGCAGATTAATGCATCATGAGCTTCGTGCATTTCTTTATTTAAATAATATACTTCGTTTGTAGCTATTATTGGGATCTCTAGATCTAAAGATTTTTTTAAATTAAATTTTTCAAAACCAATTTCATTTAAATCTTTATGTCTCTGAATTTCAATATAAAATCGATCTCCAAATTTTGATTTAATTTGTTTATATAAATCATGTATTTCAGCAAACTTTCCTTTTTCAAATAGTTTGCCAAATAAGCCAAAAACGGTTCCAGAAAATAATGCAATACCATTAGAATTATTTAATAAATAATCAAATGTTACATGTGGATCGTAAAGTTCATCATTTTTTAAATATGAAGCTGATGAAAGATCAATTATATTTTTATAACCTATTTCATTAAGTGCATACACGGGTATTAATCCAATAGTGTCATGAATTTTAAAGTTAATTTGTGTTCCAATAATAGGTTGTGTTCCAGATTTTGATATTTTTTCAGCAAATTCTAAAGCTCCACAAAGATTTGAAGTATCGCAAAGACCTAGAGATCTAATTTTATTGCTTTTTGAATATTCTTTGAGATCATCAATTTTAATAGCACCTTCACAAATTGAATATTGAGTATGAATTTTAAGATGATTAAAATTTTGTGATGAAGACTCAGCCATTGGACGACTTTATAATACCATCCTTCATCTCCAATAGGCAATCTGCCTTTTTTCCAAAAAATCTATTATGAGTTGCAAATATAATTAATCTGTCAGATCTTTTTTGATCTTTTAATAAATTAAATATTATTTTTGCTGTTTTCATATCCAAACTACCAGTTGGCTCATCAGCCAAAATTATCTCTGGATCATTAATAATTGCTCTAGCAATAGCTACCCTTTGAGCTTCTCCACCAGATAATTGAGAAGGATAATGATCAGCTCTACTAAATAAGCCAACTTTCTTTAATAATTGTTTTGCTTTTGAAATAGCTAAATCTTTATTATTGTTAATTGATAAACTCGCTAAATAAATATTTTCCAGTGATGTAAAGTCAGGTAACAAATTATTTTGTTGATAAACAATTCCAATTTTTTTTGCTCTAAATTGATCATTATCCTCCTTATTCTCATAATTAATTTGATGTGTATTAAATTTAATATAGCCGTTTGTAGGTTGATCAATTAAGGAAATTATATTTAATAAAGTAGACTTACCAGAACCTGAAGGACCCATTAGAGAGTAGGTTTTTCCTTTTTTAAAAATAAATGATAAATTTTTAATAACTTTTAACTTTTTACTCGTCTCAAAAGTTTTTGAAATATTGTTTAATTGTAAAAATTTACTCATATTTTAAAGCTTTTATTGGGTCAAGTTTTGCAGCTTTTAAAGCAGGAAATATCGAGACAACAATTGTTATAAATATCGAGCAAATTGATATTATTAAAATTGAGCTTGGATTAATTTCTGAGGGCATCTTGCTCAAGAAATAAATTTCTTCGGGAAATAGGCTAATGTTAAAAGTTGAACTTAAAAATTGTCTTAAATTTTCAACATATAATGAAAACGTAACACCTAAAAAAATTCCAAAAATAGTTGCTGAGGTCCCTATGATAATACCTATTAAAAAGAAAATTTTTATGATTGACTTGTTTAATACCCCAATTGATTTTAAGATAGCAATGTCTTTAGTTTTATTTTTAACTAAAATTGTCAAACCTGATATAATATTAAAAGCTGCAACGATAATAATTAAAGATAAAATAATAAACATAACATTTCTTTCTACTTTTAAGGCTGAGAAGAGAGAACTATTCATATCTGCCCAGCTATAAACAAATTCTTGATCAAAAACTTTTTGAAATTCAAATTTTTGTTTTTCTATATTTTTTGGATTTTTTAAATAAATTTCTAAATTTCTTTGCTGTTGTTGAAAATCAAAAAATTCTTCGAGTGTAGATAAATTAATTAATACAATATTGTTATCAAATTCAGCTAAACCAGTGTTAAATATAGATGAAACTATAAATGTTTTTTGCTTTGGCATACTGCCAATTATAGTTTCTACGCCAGAAGGTGATAGTATTGTTATCTCATCTCCAATATTAAGATCTAGAGAAAAACTAAGTTCATTTCCAATAGAGATTGAATTTTTGTCTAAATTAAGTTTGTTGCCTTTAAAATTTTTATTTTTAATTATATCTAATTTGGAAAAGTCATTACTCAAATAACCTCTTAAAACAATTCCTTTTGAGGTTTTATTTTTTAAAATTATAGCCTCTCCAGAATTACTAAACATAATATTTTTGGAAATGGATTTTAAATTTTTTGTTTCAGTTTTACTTTTATCAATAGGCTGGTCATATGATTTGATAGTCAAATGAGAGTTAAATCCCACTATTTTCTTGATTAGCTCAGTTCTAAACCCATTCATTACCGACATAACAATTATTAGAACAGCAACACCAAGGCTAATGCCGATAAATGAGAAAATAGATATCACATTTAAAAACCCATCATTTTTACGAGCTTTTAAAAACCTCAGTGTAATTTCTTTTTCTAAATTAGAAATCAATTTAAAATTTTTTGTTTTTTAATAATTTCTACAATTTTAATTAAAGATAGGTTTTTTGTTTCTTTCCCTATTTCTTTAAACTCAAATAAATCGCCATCAGATTTTTTACCAATAATTATTTGATAAGGAGCGCCAATTAAATTCATTTTTTTTATTTTTGAAGAAAAGTTTTCCTCAGTATCATCAATTAAAGCATCAATATTATTTTTAGATAACTCGTTATAGATAGTAATCGCTTTATCTAAGGCAGATGTGTCATTTTTATTTATCATTGGTATCAAAGCAATATCATAAGGAGCAACAGACAATGGCCATTTCATGATCTCATTTTTATCATCGTATTTAGCCTCTATAATAGCTCCAACTAGCCTAGATACACCAATTCCATATGACCCCATTTTAACAAAATCTTTTTTACCACCTGGTAAATCAACCGAAGCTCCCATCGCTTTTGAGTATTTGTCACCAAAATAAAAAATATGACCAACTTCGATACCCTTTGTGATCAATCTATTTTTTTCAGAAACAACTTTTTCAAACTCTTCCTTGTTAAATTTTTCATCTGTTACAGAATAATAATTTTCATATTTTTTTCTCATTAGTTGCAAAGAATTCTTCTCTAATTCAGTATCATTACTATTTAAATCAAAAATTCTTTTATCAGTAAAAATTTTACTTTCACCTGTGTCTGCTAATATAACAAATTCGTGCGATAAATTTCCCCCTATTGGTCCTGTATCAGCTGCCATTGGGATTGCGGTCAGTTCTAATCGTTTAAAAGTTCTGAGGTAAGATAAAAAAAATTTATTATATGAGTAAAATGCCTGTTCGTCAGATACATCAAAAGAATAAGCATCTTTCATATAAAATTCTCTTCCTCTCATAATTCCAAATCTTGGTCTTATTTCGTCTCTAAATTTCCATTGGATATGATAAAGAAGTTGTGGGAGTGATTTATAAGATTTTAAGGAAGATCTAAATATTTCTGTGATCTGTTCTTCGTTAGTAGGTCCATAGAGCATCTCACGATTTTGACGATCTTTTATTCTAAGCATTTCTTCACCGTAATCCTCATATCGACCGCTTTCTTTCCAAATGTCACTTGATTGAATAGTAGGCATCAAGATTTCTTGCGCTCCTATTTTATTTTGTTCTTGTCTGACAATATCTTCAATTTTTTTCATGACTTTAAAACCTAAAGGCAACCAAGAATAAATTCCAGCTGAGGCTTGCTTAATCATCCCTACTCTCAACATTAGTTGATGAGATTTAATTTTTGCTTCTGATGGATTATTTTTTAAAATAGGTACAAATGATTTTGATAATAACATTTTAAGTGATCATATTTCTTAAATTTAAATATTCAAATTTAATTAATAAGTAAATTATTGCAAAAATAACAGTAGTTATTCCTGTACAATATAGGAATTTTTTAATCATTTTAGGATTTTCTGGAGATCCAGGATCTTCTCCATCAATTTTAACTGTTTTTATTCTATTCACATCTATAGGAAGAATTGCAAAAAAAATGATCCACCAAATTATTACATAAATTATAGCTAAACCTGTTCCACTCATTAAATTCTAACTAAGTTAATATTGGTGAAAGGTTTTTTTCCAGTTTTTTCTTTTGAAAATTTTCTACAAACAATTTTTAAGGCATCAATGAGATTATGCTCTTGTTGTCTACTTTCAATTTTAAAAGTTCTTGAAGTTTTTTCTATTTCGTATTCTAAACCATAAACAAACTCATCTTTATCATCAATAGGCAAGCCTCGAAAAGATAAAACAGGATTACTATGAATACTTCCTTTTGATGTAATTATTAAAGTGACCTCTAAATAACCGTTTGCACCTAGATTTTTCCTGTCTTTTATAGATTGCGCGTCTGGATCTACACTCACATTACCATCAAGGTATAATTTTCCGCTTGGAGCCTTATCATACACCTCAGGTTTTTCACCAGGATAAAGCTTAACAATATCACCATTTTCAACCTGAACTGGGTGAGGTACCTGCATCTCCTTTGCAAAACTGATATGCTCAATCATATGTCTGTGCTCACCGTGTACCGGAATAACACATTTTGGTTTTACCCACTGATACATATCCTTAAGATCTTCTCTATTAGGATGTCCTGAGACATGAACGAAATCGGTCTCTTCTGAAATTACTTCTATACCATCTTTGACTAATTGATTGTGAAGCTTATAGAGTTTTTTTTCATTTCCAGGAATAATTTTAGAAGAAAATATTACTGCATCTCCCTGTTCAATATAAACATCTGGATGAACATAACTTGAAATTCTCATCATTGCTCCCATAGGTTCACCTTGGCTTCCGGTGCATAAATAAACTATTTTTTCTCTAGAAAAATTTTTAGCTTCACGTGGATCGATTGGCTCAATTGTATTTTTTAGATAACCACATTGTCGAGCAGCTTTATAAATTCGATGCATTGATCTGCCAACAAGAGAAATCTGTCTTCCTATTTGTTCAGCACAATAAAATGCTGTTTCCATTCTTGCTACATTTGAAGCAAAAGATGTAATTATAATTCTCTTTTTTAATCTAGACATAACATTTAACATACTTTTTCTAACATCAAGTTCAGACCCTGATCTACCGGCACTGAAAACATTTGTGGAGTCGCATATCATTGCAAGTACACCCTCATTACCGATTTCCTTAAGTCTTTTGTCATTGATATTCTCACCTATTAAAGGATTAGGATCTACTTTCCAATCTCCAGTATGCAAAATGACTCCAGCAGGTGTTTTAATTCTTAGCCCATTTGGTTCCAATATAGAATGGGTTAATGTGATGTACTCAATTTCGAATGGTTCTAAGTTTACTGTTCCATTCAATTCAACAATCTGCAAATCATTATTTATATCTATTTGTTTTTCGTTAAATTTTTCTCTGATCAATAATGCTGTAAAAGGAGTTGCAAAAATTTTACATTTTAATTTAGGCCATAGGTGAGCAATTGCTCCAATATGATCCTCATGTGCGTGGGTTAAAACTATACCAAGTAAATTATCCTTTCTTTCAACTATAAACCCTGGATCAGGATAAATTAAATCAACACCTGGAATAGTATCGTCTGCAAAAGTAACACCAATATCTACCATTATCCATTTATGGTTACTTGGCTGGCCGTAACCAAACAAGTTCATATTCATTCCTATCTCACCTGACCCACCTAATGGACAAAATAATAATTCATCTTTCATATCATTTAATTAACCTTGAAATTTTAATTAGACCTTTAAATGTTATATCTTGATTATGAATAACTTTCGTTTTTATTGAATCCTTAAATAAACTAGAAAATCCTCCAGTAATATTTACTTTAAAAGTTTTTCTTGTCTCTTTCTTAATTAAATTAATAATATTGTCAATTAAACCAGCATATCCCCAAAAAAAACCAGATCTAACTGCTGTGATTGTACTATTTCCAACTACTTTGTTTATTTTTTTTAGATCAATTTGTGGAATTAGAGTTGCTTTATCAGACAAAGTGTTAAGTGATAATTTAACACCTGGTGCAATAATTCCTCCATAATAAACGTTTTTAACCAAAACATCAAATGTTGTGGCAGTGCCAAAATCTAAAATAATAAAATTATTTTTTTGATCCATTACGCTTATAGCATTTGTTATTCTGTCAGAGCCTACTTGTTTATAATCAACCTTTACTTTAATTAATGATTTTAAATTTAAATTTTTTACTTCATAACACCTTATATTTGTTTTTTTTGCAAAAAATTTTTTAATCAAATTAAAACTTTTAGGAACAACACTGCAAAATAAAATTTTTTCAATATCTTTAAATTTGAATTTATTTTTATTAAATATTTGATTTAATTTATTATATGTAACTTCCTTTGATGGGAAATATATTTTTTTTATAATTTTATTATTTTTTGAGACTATACAAACCTTTGTTTCAGTATTCCCAATATCACCTAAAATATACATTAATTATTTCCTTTAATTCTATAAATTTTTAGCAAATTATTTTCAAAAATCTTTCTCAATAAATTCTCTACTTCATTAGTTCTAATATGTTTATTGGCTATTTCATTTAAATTAGTTGTTGGATAATTTTTGATATCAGGGCTTTTATTAATATTGATACCTATACCTGTAATAAGATATTTTTTGTTTGATTTATAAATTATTTCTTGAAGAATTCCACAAACTTTTTTCTTTTCGATTAATAGATCATTTGGTTTTTTAAAGTAAATCTTTTTTTTTGTATATTTTGAAATTAATTTTTTTACTAATAAACAATTTAAATTTGTGAGAGTAGAAATTGATAATTTAATTTTGTTTAATTCTTGAAAAAAAGAGACAAACAAATTTCCTTTATATGAAATCCATTTTTTACCATATTGCCCTCTGCCATTAATTTGTGAATCTGAAATTATCATACCGTATTTACACTCAGTATTTTGAATAATCCTCATTGCAGTATTATTTGTACTTTTAACTTTTTTAAATTTAAATATTTTAAATTTCATTAAATAATATTAATCCTTGAAACTAACTCAATTATTTGGCTTGGGAATATGAAGTACAGTAAAATTAATACTGTTGAAATGGTTAATGAAAATTTTAACCACATACTATGATCGGTGTCATATTTTTCTTTTTCTTTATCAAAATAAATTATTTTAATAATTCTTAGATAATAAAAGGCAGCTATCACTGTTGAAAGTAATCCTACAATAGCTAAAAAATACATAGATTGTTCAATTACAGCTTTAAAAACATAAAATTTTGCAAAAAACCCTGCTAACGGTGGAATACCTGCGAGTGAAAATAATATTATAAGTAATGACAACGATAGTAATGGATGGTTTTTTGATAGACCTGAAAGATCATCTAAGCTCTCATAATATTGATCTTTTCTTTTTAACATCAACAAGCATGAAAACAAAGCTAGGTTCATTATCACATATATAGAAATATAAATTATTGAACTCTGAATCCCATCGTTTGATCCTGTGGCTAAACCAGCTAATGTATATCCGATATGTCCAATTGAGCTATAAGCTATAAGCCTTTTGATGTTTGTTTGACCTATTGCAGCAATTGCTCCAAAAATCATAGAAGCGATTGAGAGGAAGACAATGATCATTTGCCATTGATCTAATAAATTTAAAAAAGGAATATATAAAAATCTTATAAAGACTGTGAGTGCTGCAATTTTAGGCACCATTGTAAAGAAAAGCGTTACAGTTGTTGGAGATCCTTCATAAACGTCGGGTGCCCACATATGAAATGGAACTGCAGAAATTTTAAATGCCAAACCAACTAATATAAAAACTATTCCAAAAGTTAGAGCATATTCATTTGAGTCAAGCTGATTTGCTATTACATCAAAATTTGTTGATCCAGAAAATCCATAAATTAAAGAGCAACCGTACAACAATAAACCTGAAGATAAAGCACTTAGAACAAAATATTTTAATCCAGCTTCAGATGATTTTAATTGATCTCTATTAAAAGTTGCCAAAACATACAGAGCGAGAGATTGCAATTCAAGTCCCATGTAAAAAACCATTAAATCATTGGAACTAATCATAATCATCATTCCCAATACAGAGCTTAATATCAGTATAGGATATTCAATTTTAAAAATTTTTAATGTTTTGAGATAGCTTGACGAAATCACTAAAACCAAAAAACCTCCAATAAGTGTAATAATTTTCATAAGTGAGGCCATATGATCAATAACAACACTTTCATTGAATAAAGTAATTCTTTCCACTGAGAAAGTTTCATTGATAGTAAAAATTGTTGCAATTAAAAATGTAAGTAAAGAAAGATTAAAAGTTAGTTGTGAACTATTCTTTTTAAAAACACCTAGAATTAATAAGAACATTATAGATAAAGAGACAAATATTTCAGGTAATACTAAATTAAGATTGTACATACTACTTGATCGCTATATTTAAATTATGCATATTTATTAAATCTGAAACAGAAACTTCAATTGTGTTGAATAGTGGCTCAGGATAAAATCCAAAAAATAATGTTGGAACTGCTAAACATGTTAATATTAAATACTCGGATCTATTTAAATCTACCATTTGTTTTAAATCTTCATTAACTAATTTTCCAAAAACAACTCTTTTATAAAGCCACAGCATATATGCAGCACCTAAAATTACTCCAAAGCTTGCTATAACTGCTACTAAAAAATTATCTTTGAAAGCTCCCATTAAAATTAAAAATTCTCCAATAAATCCAAATGTTCCTGGTAAACCAAGGGCCGCTAATGTAAATAACATAAATAAAATGGAATACTTTGGTATTATTGTGACTATACCACCATATGATTTAATTAATCTTGAATGCATTCTATCATACACAACACCAACGCATAAAAAAAGAGCAGCAGAAACAAGCCCATGACTTAGCATCTGAATTATACTGCCTTCAATGCCTTGTTGTTGTAATGTAAAAATTCCTAAAGTAACAAAGCCCATGTGTGCAACCGATGAATAAGCAATTAGCTTTTTCATATCCTCTTGCATCAAGGCTATTAAAGAAGTGAAAATAATAGCTATTACGCTCAAAGTGTAAACTAAAGGTGTAAAAACTTCCGAAGCAACAGGAAAAAGTCCAAGAGAAAATCTTATAAAACCATAGCCAGCCATTTTAAGTAATATTGCTGCTAAAAGAACAGATCCTGCAGTTGGAGCTTCTACATGCGCATCCGGTAACCATGTGTGAACTGGCCACATTGGCGTTTTAACAGCAAAAGAGCTAAAAAAAGCAAGCCATAAAAGATTTTGATATTTAGCATCAATACCTAGCTCGTAAAGTTTCATGACATCTGTAGTCCCGGATATCCAGTAAATAGAAATTATTGCAACCAACATCAAAACAGATCCTAGCAATGTGTATAGAAAAAATTTGAATGCTGAATAAACTCTTTTTGGACCTCCCCAAATACCTATTATTAAAAACATTGGGATTAATCCTGCTTCAAAGAACAGGTAAAAAACAACTAAATCAAGAGCACAGAAAACCCCGATCATGAAACTTTCCATAATTAATATTGCTATTAAAAAATCTCTTAATCTATTCTTAACAGTGTTATTTACAGAAACAATACATAGAGGTGTTATAAAAGTTGTTAATAAAATAAATAAAATTGAAATTCCATCTACTCCAACTTTATAATTAATAAAATCTTTTATCCAAATTCTTTCCTCTACAAATTGAAATGCAGATGTTGAAGGATCAAAAGATATCCATAGATAGATTGAAATTAAAAAATTTACTATTGTTGTGAATAAAGCTACATATTTTGCTGTTAAATTATCTCCGTCTTTACCTTTAGTAAAAAATAAAAAAAGCGCTCCAACAATCGGTAATAATATTAAAGATGAGAGGATGGGAAAATTCATTATCTAACAATTAAAAAAGTTAAAAAAGCAGAAAAACCTACAAGCATTACGAATGCATATTGATAAATAAATCCACTTTGAAATTTATTTGCTTTGATTGAGCATTTTTTTATAAAAGATGATATTCCATCTGGGCCAAATCCATCAATTATTGTGCCATCAAAAAATTTCCACAAAAATAAACCTAAAAGTTTTGATGATTTAATAAATAAAACTTCATACAATTCATCGAAGTACCATTTATTAACTAAAAACTTATATAAAGGTTTATTCAGTGATACTATTCCACTTGGAATTTCTTTATTTTTAACAAATAGATAATAGGCAATAGGAATTGATATTATTACTAAGCAAGGCGTTAAAAGTAAAAACCATGTAGGTGGATGATCAGTGCTTAAAGGTTCTAAAAACATTATAGAGTCTGCCCAAAAGTAATTTTCGCCTCCACTACCAATAAAAAGTCCTTTAAATAAAATACCTGCAAAAATTGAACCTATGGAAAGAATAAATAAAGGAACAAGCATTACGATTGGGGATTCATGAGTTTCCTCTATTTTGATTTCTTTATTGTTATATTCTCCATGAAAAGTCTTAAATATTAATCTCCAAGAATATATTGATGTTAAAAGTGCTGTTAATATCCCTATACCAGCTGCGTAATAACCGGTTGTATTACCCTTAAGATAGGCAAATTCTATAATTGCATCTTTTGAGTAAAAACCAGACAAGAAAGGGAAACCAGTTAATGCTAGTGTCCCAATTATCATTAAAGCGTAGGTGTAAGGCAATTTTTTCCAAACACCGCCCATTTTATTAATATCTTGCTCATCTTTAAAAGCATGAATGACAGATCCGGATCCTAAAAAAAGTAAAGCTTTGAAAAAAGCATGAGTAAATAAATGAAACATTGCAACATTGTACGCACCAACCCCAGCTGCAAAAAACATATATCCTAATTGGCTGCATGTAGAATATGCTATAATTTTTTTTATATCAGTTTGAACTAAAGCTACTGTTGCTGCAAAGAAGGCTGTTGTCATACCAACAATAGTTATTAAATTTAGTATCAACGGTGAGTATTCATAAATAGGTGAACACCTCACGACTAGAAATACACCTGCAGTTACCATAGTAGCAGCGTGTATTAATGCTGATACTGGTGTTGGCCCTTCCATTGCATCTGGTAACCAAGTGTGTAATAAAATTTGAGCAGACTTTCCCATCGCACCAACAAATAAAAGTAAGCAAATCAAATCTATTGATTTTATCTCAAATCCTAAAAATAATAATTTTTTATCAATAACCGTTGGTATTTGTTGAAATACTTCAGAATAATTTACTGTACCAAATAAATAAAATATTAAGAAAATTCCTAAAGCAAAACCAAAATCTCCTACTCTATTTACAACAAATGCTTTTATTGCTGCTGCATTAGCACTTTCTTTTTTAAACCAAAAACCTATTAAAAAATAAGAACATAGGCCTACTCCTTCCCATCCAAAAAATAATTGAACAAAATTATCTGAGGTTACAAGCATTAACATTGCAAAAGTAAATAAGGATAAATACGCCATAAATCTTGGTTTATGAGGATCGTGAGACATATAACCAATCGAATAAATATGAACTAAAGAAGATATTGAAGTAACAACAACCAGCATTACAGCTGATAAAGGATCTATTAACATCGACCAGTTCACATTTAGTGAACCTGAATTAATCCATGTAGCAATCACTATGTTTTCTTCATATTGATTAGCAATTACTTGATATAAAACAAAAATAGATAATAAAGCTGAAATTGAAACTAATACACTTGTAACTATTTCTGAATTTCTATCACCAATAAATTTACCAAAAAAACCTGATATTATTGATGCGATCAACGGAAGGAATATAATTGAAAGCTCCATCCTTATCCTTTCAACTTATCTATATGCTCAACTCTAATTGTTCCTGAATTACGATAATAAACAACAATAATTGCAAGTCCTATTGCAGCCTCGGCTGCGGCTACAGTTAGGATAAATAATGTAAATACCTGACCAGTTAAATCTCCTAAAAAAATTGAAAAAGAGACTAAATTGATATTAACAGCTAATAATATTAATTCGATACTCATCAAAATAACAATGATATTTTTTCTATTTAAAAATATACCAATAATCCCAATCGAGAATATAATTGCACCCAAAGTTAAATAATGTCCAAGACCTATTTCAGTCATCAATCTTAACTCCTTTATTAGACTCGACATTAAGAATGCTTACACCATCAGATCTCTCTCTAGAAATTTGCTTAATATAACTTTGTGTTTTTACACCAGCTCTTTTTCTAAAAGTTAGAACAATTGCTCCAATCATAGCAACTAGCAAAATCATTCCACTAATTTGGAAGACGTGAATATAATCAGTGTACAATACTTGTCCTAAAGCGTGAGTGTTACTGACTTTGGCAGTTTCAATTGAATTATTTATATCAAACAAATCTGGTTTATATTTCCAGCCACCGACAACTATTATCAATTCAACAAAAATAAGAGTGCTTATAATTAAACCTACGGGTATGTGCTTTGAACTATCTTCAGATGCAAACCATTGATTTTTTTGTTGAGCAACATTTAACATCATTACAACAAATAAAAATAAAACCGCTACAGCACCAACATAAACGATGAGCATTATCATTCCTAAAAATTCTGCTCCAATCATTATAAAAAGACATGAAATACTTATAAAATCTAAGATTAGAAAAAATACAGAATGAACTGTATTTTTGGAAGCTGTAACCATTATAGCTGAGACAATAGCTATGATTGAAAAAGTATAAAAGAAAATAGAGTGTGCAATCATTTTTATCTATGAGAACTATCGGCTTTAATATTAGCCTCTAAAATATTTTCCCATCTATCACCGTTATCTAACAGTTTGTCTTTTGTATAATAAAGTTCTTCTCTTGTTTCGGTTGAAAATTCAAAGTTTGGACCTTGAACAATTGCATCTACAGGACAGGATTCTTCGCACAAACCACAATAAATACATTTCATCATGTCAATATCATAACGAGTGGTTTTTCTACTTCCATCTTCTCTTTGTGAAGACTCTATTGTTATAGCTTGAGCTGGACAAACAGCTTCACATAATTTACATGCAATACATCTTTCCTCACCATTTGGATATCGTCTAAGTGCGTGCTCACCTCTAAAACGTGGACTTATTTTACCCTTTTCAAAAGGATAATTAATTGTTTTTTTTGATTTAAAAACTTCTTTAATTGCCATGTATAGACCGCTAGCAAAATCTGTCATGAATATTGTTTTAAAAAATCTTGATATTTTCATTATTAATTCACCGGTAAAAGATTAAAATAAAATAAATAACTAGCTGTTAATACAACCCATATCAAAGATATTGGAAGGAATACTTTCCAGCCTAATCTCATCAATTGATCATATCTATACCTAGGAACAATTGCTTTAACTAAAGCAAATAATAAAAATAATAATAATATCTTAAGAATTAACCAAACTGGTCCTGGGACTAAAGTAAAAGGATAAATTTCAAGAGGAGATAACCAACCTCCTAAAAACAATACTGAGCCAATCGCACACATTAAAAGAATGTTTGCATATTCACCAAGCCAAAACATAGCGTACATCATACCAGAATATTCTGTTTGATATCCGGCTACCAACTCAGCTTCTGCTTCTGGTAGATCAAATGGTGGTCTGTTTGTTTCTGCCAATGCTGAAATAAAAAAAATAACAAACATTGGGAATAAAGGAATAACAAACCATACGTCTTGTTGAGCTAATACAATATCATTTAAATTAAGCGATCCTACACACAGTAAGACATTTATAATTATTACCCCGATAGACACCTCATAAGAAACCATTTGGGCTGCGGATCTAATTGCTCCTAAGAAAGGATATTTAGAATTTGATGCCCAGCCGCCCATTATAATTCCATAAACACCAAGAGATGAAACAGCAAATAAATAAAGAATTCCAACATTGATATCGGACAAAACCTGAGTAGCACTAAATGGAATTACAGCCCAAGCAATTAATGCAAGAGTCATTGTTACAATTGGTGCAAGAATAAAAATTACTTTGTTTGAACTTGACGGGATGATAATTTCTTTAAATAAATATTTTAATGCATCAGCAATAGTTTGTAACAATCCAAAAGGTCCTACAACATTAGGTCCTTGTCTTTTTTGAACAAACGCCCAAACTCTTCTATCAAGCCAAACTACCATTGCAACAGATACTAAAACTGGAACTAGCAAAAAAAGAATTTTATAAACTTGATCAAAAAAAATACTTAAATATTCCATTTAACCTTCAGTTCCAGTCGACTTAAGGTTTATTTTGGAGTTGTTACACTCAATCATAGTTTTTGAAGATCTAGCAATAACATTTGAAAAATAATAATCTTTTAATTGAATATTTAATTTTTCATTTTGAAAATTTGTACTTGATATTTCTTTATGATTTAAATTTTTGGTTTCTTGTTGAAGTTTTATATAGTTAAACATGCTACTTTCTAATTCATCTTTATCGTTAAATAATTTTCTATTATTCATAACTTCAGCTAATTCATTGATAATGTGCCAGTCTTCTTTAGCTTCACCTGGAGGGTAAGATGCTTTATATGCTTTTTGTATTTTTCCCTCTAAATTTGTAAAAAATCCATCTTGTTCCGTGTAAGCTGATCCTGGTAAAATAATATCTGCAATTTCTGCTCCTTTATCTCCGTGACTACCTTGATAAATAACAAATTCATTTTTTTTATTAAATTCCAAATTATCTTGTCCAACTAGATAAATAATTTCAAATTTGTTTGATTTTAATTCTTCTAACAAATTAATTTCATTATTTAATATTCCTAAATCAAAATTACCTACTGTTGCTGCATCACAAGATAAAATATTTAAAGGATTCCAGTTATCCGTGAATTTATTATTTTTCTTTAAAAAAGTTTTAATTAAATTAAATAAATGTTTTGCTGAATTTATTTTTAAAAATGTCTCGCCAATCACAATCATTGGCTTTTTTGCACTAATAATATCTTTGGATATTTCATTTGAACCCTCAAAAATAGTTTTTATTGATTGAGTTTGACCATCTAAATTTTCATAAGGATATGTTAAATCACCAACATCGTTTAGTGAGATTACTTTTGTTTTATTATTTACATACGCTTTTCGAATTCTTGCATTTAAGATTGTAGCTTCATATCTAGGATTTGCTCCAATTAAAAATATCAAATCAGATTCTTCAATTCCATTTATAGAGGAATTAAATATATAATTCTCTCTCTCTGAATTATCTATAAATCTGTTATCTGATCTTGATTCATAATTGCTGTTATTTAAGGTTCGATCAAAAAATTCTTTAAAAATATATCCTGTTTCCATGTTGGTTAAATCTCCAACAAAGCCACAAACCTTATCTTTAGATGCGTTTTCAAATTTAGATTTAATTATTTTAAAAACTTCATCCCATGAAGCTTTTTCAAATTTTCCATTATATTTTACATACGGTGTATCTAATCTTTGATTTAATAATCCATCACATGCATATCTTGTCTTATCTGAAATCCATTCTTCATTAATATCCTCATTTATTAATGGTAAAACTCTTTTGACCTCCCAGTCATAAGTATCTACCCTAACATTTGATCCAACAGCGTCCATAACATCAACTGTTTCGGTTTTTTTAAGTTCCCAAGGTCTAGCTTCAAATACATAAGGTTTAGATGTTAAAGCTCCTACTGGACAAAGATCTATTACATTTGCTGATAATTCAGATTGCATAGCTTCTTCTAGGTATGTTGTTATTTGCATATCTTCACCTCTGCCGATTGCACCAATTTCAGAAACTCCAGCGATTTCAGTCGCAAATCTTACGCATCTAGTACAATGAATACATCTTGTCATTTGAGTTTTTATTAATGGCCCCATATATTTTTCTGGAACAGCTCGTTTATTTTCTTTAAATCTTGATTTATCTACACCATAAAACATAGATTGATCTTGAAGATCACATTCACCACCTTGATCACACACCGGACAATCTAAAGGGTGGTTAGCTAATAAAAACTCCATTACTCCCTTTCTTGCTTTTTCCACAAAAGGTGTATTAGTTTTAATATTCATTCCTTCAGCAGCTGGCATTGCACAAGATGCAATAGGTTTAGGAGATTTTTCCATCTCAACCAAACACATTCTGCAATTACCTGCTATAGATAATTTTTCATGGTAACAGAACCTTGGAATTTCAACTCCTGCTTTTTCGCAAGCTTGTAAAACTGTCAAGCCCTCATCTATCTCTACTTCTATATCGTTAACTTTTAATTTAGGCATTTTTTTTATCTAATAAATGTTGATCAACTAAATAAGGAATATTGTTTCTTTTCTGAACAATAGGATCTAAATTATTTCTTTTCTCAATTTCTTTTTTAAAATGTCTTAACAATCCCTGCACAGGCCATGATGATCCTTCGCCAAATGCACAGATAGTATGACCAGCTATTTGGTTTGTTACATCACCTAACATATCTACTTCATCTTTAGTAGCTTCTCCATTTGCCATTCTTTCTAGCATTCTCCACATCCATCCAGAACCTTCTCTACATGGTGTACATTGACCACAACTTTCATGTTTATAAAATCTTGCTATTCTTGCCATACATTTTATAATGTCTTGATCTTTATTAATTACAACAATTCCTGCAGTTCCTAATCCACTTTTTTCAGCCATTAATGAATCAAAATCCATAGTTAATGTCTCACATTTTTCTTTTGGTATTAAGGGCATTGATGAACCACCTGGAATAACAGCCTGTAAATTTTCCCATCCACCAATTACTCCCCCAGCATGGACTTCGATTAATTCTTTTAAAGGTATATTCATTTCTTCTTCAACATTACATGGATTGTTAACATTGCCCGATATACAGAAAATTTTCGTGCCAGTATTTTTTTCTCTTCCTAAAGAAGAAAACCATTTACCACCTCTTCTAAGAATAGTTGGAACTACAGCTATTGTTTCAACATTATTTATAATTGTTGGACACCCATATAATCCGATCAATGCTGGAAATGGAGGTTTTAATCTTGGTTGACCTTTTTTACCTTCTATACTTTCTAACAAAGCTGTTTCTTCACCACATATGTAAGCACCTGCACCATAGTGAATATAAATGTCTAAATCCCAACCTGTACTAGCAGCATTTTTACCTATTAAATTTTTTTCATAAGCCTCATCAATTGCTGCTTGAAGTTTTTGACCTTCAATAAAATATTCACCTCTTATATAAATATAGCAAACATGAGCTTGAACAGCATAGGAGGCTATTAGACATCCTTCGATTAGTTTGTGAGGCTCAAATCTAAGAATATCTCTATCTTTGCATGTGCCTGGTTCAGATTCATCTGCATTAATCACTAAATAATGTGGCCTAGATCGAACTTCTTTAGGAGCAAAAGACCACTTTAAACCTGTGGGAAATCCTGCACCCCCTCTACCTCTTAGCTGAGAGTCTTTTACTTCATTAATAATCCAATCTCTTCCTTTAGCTATTAAATCTGAAGTATTTACCCAATCACCTCTTGTTTGAGCAGATTTAACATCTGTACCCATATCGTTATATAAATTTTTAAATATTCTGTCTTGATCTTTAAGCATTTTTTACATCCATTAGTGTTTTTCTATTATTTTCTGGCTCAGTATTTAATCGACCTCGATATGAGCCTGGTTTAGGAGTTTCACCTTTTAAAATTTTTTCAAATATTTCTATTGTTTTTTCTTTATCTAAATCTTCATAATAATCATCATTAATTTGCAACATCGGAGCATTAACACATGCACCTAAACACTCTACCTCCATCCAAGAACAGCTCTTATCACTTGACAACATATTTTCGTCCTCTGAAATTTTTTCTTTACAAGCTTCAACTAGTTTATTTGCTCCTCTAATCATACAAGGAGTAGTGGTACAGACCTGGACAAAATACTTCCCTACTGGTGACAAGTTATACATTGAATAAAAAGTTGCTACCTCATAAACTTTTATGTAAGGCATGTCTAATAGCTTTGCGATATGTTTCATGGCTGCTAAAGGTATCCAGTTGTCATTCTGTTTTTGAGCAATATAAAGTAAAGCCATAACAGCACTTTGTTGTTTTCCTTCAGGATAATTTGAAATAATTTTCTTTGCTTCATCCATCGAAGAGGAATTAAACTCAAATTTTTTCGGTTGATTTTTTGCAGGTCTTCTTAAACTCATCTGTCTACTTCTCCAAAAACTATATCTAACGAACCTAGTACTGCTGGGACATCTGCTAGCATATGTCCTTTGATAAGATAATCCATTGACTGAAGGTGTGAAAATCCTGGCGCTCTAATTTTACATTTGTATGGTTTGTTTGATCCATCAGAAATTAGATAAACACCAAACTCTCCTTTTGGAGCTTCAACAGCCGTATAAATTTCATCCTTGGGAACTCGGTAGCCTTCTGTAAAAAGTTTAAAATGATGAATAAGAGCTTCCATTGATTGTTTAATTTCTTTTTTAGATGGTGGGCTTATTTTTCCATCTAATGATTTAATTGGACCCTTTTCCATTTTTGCAAGACATTGTTTAATTATTGAAACACTTTCTTTCATTTCTTCTATTCTACACAAGTATCGATCATAACAGTCTCCGTTTTTTCCTACAGGAATTTTAAATTCTAATTTTTCATAACAATCATATGGTTGAGATTTTCTTAAATCCCACGGTACACCTGAACCCCTAATCATTACACCTGAAAAAGAATAGTCTAATGCGTCTTCTTTTGTAACAACTCCTATATCAACATTTCTTTGCTTAAAAATTCTGTTCTCAGTTAATAAATTTTCTAAATCGTTGATTATTTTTGGAAATGTCTCACAAAATTCAGCTATATCTTCCTCCAAACCTTGCGGTAAATCTTGATGAACTCCTCCAGCTCTAAAATAATTAGCATGAAGTCTTGAACCAGAAACTCTCTCATAAAATCCCATTAACTTTTCTCTTTCTTCAAATCCCCATAGCGTAGGGGTTAAAGCTCCAACATCCATAGCTTGAGTAGTGACATTCAAAATATGACTCAAAATTCTACCAATTTCACAAAAAATTACTCTTATGTACTGTGCTCTGATTGGCACATCCAATTCAAGAACTCTCTCTGTAGCTAAAGCAAAAGCATGCTCTTGATTCATTGGAGCAACATAATCTAACCGATCAAAGTAAGGAACTGCCTGCATATAAGTTTTACTTTCAATTAATTTTTCCGTACCTCTATGTAATAGTCCAATGTGTGGATCTGCTTTCTCTACAACTTCACCATCAAGTTCTAAAATTAGTCTTAATACTCCGTGGGCTGCAGGATGCTGGGGTCCAAAATTTAAATTTAAATTTTTAATTTTTTTTGTCATTGTTTTCTAATTCCTCTTTAATGTATTTGGTACCTTCCCATGGGCTCTCATAATCAAAATTTCTATAGTTTTGCTCAAGCTTTACAGGTTCGTTTATTACTTTTTTCTGATCTTCGCTATACCTGACTTCAGTATGACCAGTTAATGGAAAATCTTTTCTGAGAGGATGGCCTTCAAATCCATAATCAGTAAGTATTCTTCTCAAATCTGGGTGATCTTTAAAAGAAACACCATACATATCAAAAACTTCTCTCTCCATCCAGTTAGCAGCAGGAAAAATACTTGTTATCGAAGGTATTATTTCATTTTCAGCAATAGAATATTTTAATATTACTCTTTGATTATATTCATGACTTAAAAACAAATAAACAATTTGAAATCTCGGGTTATTTTCAGGATAGTCAATTACTGTAATATCAATAAGTTGTTTAAATTTTGTATCTGAATTTGTTTTTAAAAACAAAATTACATCAATAAGATCGTCTTTGTCTGTTTCAAGATAAATTTGATTATGCTTAATCTCGCTTTTATTAATTTTAGTTGTTAATTCAGAATTAATTTTTTTTTCCAAATCTATTAAATTATTCATGATTACCTTGTAATTGAACCTTTGTTTCTAATTTTTTTCTGAAGTTGCAGAATTCCATATAACAAAGCCTCTGCCGAAGGGGGGCATCCAGGAACATAAACATCAACAGGAACTATTCTATCGCAACCTCTGACTACAGAATATGAATAATGATAATAACCACCTCCATTAGCACAACTTCCCATAGAAATCACATATCTTGGTTCAGGCATTTGATCGTAAACTTTTCTCAAAGCTGGTGCCATTTTATTCGTTAGAGTTCCCGCAACTATCATCACATCAGATTGTCTTGGGGAAGCTCTTGGAGCAGCACCAAATCTTTCAAGATCATATCTTGGCATTGATGTTTGCATCATTTCGACAGCACAACAAGCTAAACCGAAAGTCATCCAATGAAGTGAGCCTGCTCTAGACCAATTTATTAGATTATCTAATGATGTTGTAATAAAACCATCCCTACTAAAATCATCTGCAAGTTGTTTAAATTCTTCAGGTACCTGATCTAATTTATTGTTCATAATAATCTGATTTTATTCCCAATCTAGGGCGCCTTTTTTCCACTCATAAATAAAACCAATTGTGAGAATGAATAAGAAAATCATCATTGAAGAAAAACCTAACAAACCAATATTGCCCAGAGAAATTGCCCAAGGAAAAAGGAAGGCGATTTCTAAGTCAAAAATGATAAATAAAATTGCGACTAAATAAAATCTCACGTCAAACTCCATTCTAGAATCTTCAAATGGTTCGAACCCACATTCATATGCTGACAATTTTTCTGGATCAGGTCGTTTTGGTGAGAGAATAAAATTAATTACTACGAAAGCGCAGCTTAAACCTAAAGCTATAACTAGAAATATTATTATTGGTAAGTAATTTTGTAAAAATTCAGATAACATTGAAGTCTATATAACACTTTTTTTTTGTTCTTGTAGCGCCCATACGTCACATTTATTATAAAAAAAAAGATAATAATTTCAATTACTTATAACCCTTAGTCTTAAAAACTCAATAATATCAATGTATTAGTAAAATTTAAGATTTTAATATAAAAAGTGGCGGGAGTGAAGGGACTCGAACCCTCGACCTATCGCGTGACAGGCGATCGCTCTAACCAACTGAGCTACACCCCCACTTTTGATTCTTGGTGGGCAGTATAGGACTCGAACCTATGACCCCCTCGGTGTAAACGAGATGCTCTACCAACTGAGCTAACCGCCCCAACCAAAAATAACGTGTCTTATATACTTATTTAAGATTTCTATCAATTAGAAATTATCCTTTGAAATTAGGTGTAATTTAAAATTACTTTTAAAATTAATAGTAAATAAATTAAATGATTGAAATAAGTATAATTTTTTATTCTTAAACTAACAAAGATACTCTAGAGCCTTTAGAATACCCCCTTTTTGGTATGGTATTTTTGACTTCATCAAGCCCATTTCAACGCCAGCTAAAGTTCCCGCTAGCATTAATTCATTAAAATCTCCCAAATGACCAATTCTAAAAACTTTTCCAGCAACTTTTGCAAGTCCAGTGCCTAATGACATGTTATAATTATCTAAAATAGTCTTTCTTAAAAAATCTGCATCATGACCATCAGGGACAAGAACTGCTGTCAAAGAATCTGAGTACTCAGATGGATTTTTACATAGTATTTCTAAACCCCAAGAATTAACTGCTATACGTGTAGCCTCTGCAAATCTTTTGTGTCTAGCAAAAACATTTTCTAGACCTTCTTCTGTAAGCATATTAATAGCTTCATCTAAACCATATAATAAATTAGTAGCAGGAGTATATGGAAAATATCCTTTTTTATTATTTTCTAACATTGGTTCCCAATCCCAATAAGACTTAGGTAAATCTGAAACTTTATATGCTTCAATAGCTTTAGAGCTAATTGCATTAAAAGATAATCCAGGAGGTAATAATAAACCTTTTTGAGATCCTCCAACAGTAACATCTACTTTCCATTCTTCATGTTTATAATCAATAGATCCTAATGAAGATATAGTGTCTACAAATAATAGAGCAGGATGATTTGTATTATCCATAGCTTTTCTAATTTCTCCAATCCTACTAGTAACACCTGTGGAAGTTTCGTTATGGACTACACAAACTGCTTTAATTGTGTTATCTTTATCTTCTTTTAACTTTTGTTCCACAATATTAGGATCAACTCCAGTTCTCCAATCACCTTTTACAAAATCTATTTTTAATTTAAATTTATCAGCAATATCATACCAAAGAGTTGAGAAATGACCTGTTTCAAACATTAATATTTTATCTCCAGCACTTAATGTATTTACAATGGCAGCTTCCCACGCACCTGTGCCAGATGCAGGAAATATAATCACTGGTTCAGATGTTTTAAAAATTAATTTTATTCTATCTAATACTCTTAGACCTAAATCTGCAAAATCTGGACCTCTATGATCCATAGTCGGATAGTCCATTGCCCTTAACACTCTGTCTGGAACATTAGTTGGTCCTGGAATTTGTAAAAAATGTCTACCAGCTCTTATATTATTTGATATTGCCATATCGCTGTATATGCTAAAGAAATTACATAATCAAATTTTTAATGTATGACAAATAGTAGTAATTTAATAGTCAGTTTAGAGGTTTATACTCTCAGTAATCCAAATGATGTTAAGCCTCATTGGGTTAGTCATTTCATTGTCCCAACTGCTAATGAACTTTTAATAAAGATAAAAACTAAAAATGGAAATTCAGGTTTTGGAATGGCTACAAGCTATACAGACATAACGCCAATTATCAAACCATTTAAAAACGGATTACAGAATTTAATTTTTGGTGAGGATCCTTTTTGTCCTGAAAAAATATATAATAAAATTTTTAAATTAACAGATACAAAAATTAGCAGTGAAAAAGGTTGGAGCAGAGATGCTTTAATAAAAATTTCAGCAGCTTTAGATATTGCTTGTTGGGACTTAATTGGTAAAGCTGTAAATATTCCATTATATAAATTATTTGGTGGGTTCAGAAACAAAGTTCCAGTTTATGTAACTTGTGCTTATTATAGAGATGGTAAGGATGAAAAAGAATTAAGAGATGAATTAAAAAAATTAATCGAAATTGGGCATAAAAGTTTTAAAGTGAAAGTTGGTGGATTGAGTATTAAGGAAGATACAAAAAGATTAGAAATAATAAGAGATGAAATTGGTAGTCAAAAAAATTTAATGATTGATGTTAATAGAGCTTGGGATTTAAAAACAGCAATTGAAGGTGTGAAAGAATTTAAAAAATTTAAACCCAGTTGGATTGAAGAACCTGTAAGATGGGAAGATGATAGGAGAAATTTAAAACTTTTATCTAAACAAACCGAAATACCTTTGTCAGGTGGTGAAAGTGAAGTAACAATTTACGGATGTAGATCCATGATTGAGGAGGACGCAATACAGATATTACAATTTGACTGTACAATGTTTGGTGGTTTTACTAATGGTAAAAAGCTTTCAGCTTTATGTGAAATCAACCACATTGATATAGCACCTCACCATGATTGCTATATTCATGCACCTTTAGTTGCATCATCTCCATCTGGAAGAATTGTTGAATCATTTGATAATGAAAGAGATCCTTTACAGTCAGAGTTATTCGAAAACGTACATAAAATGAGTAATGGTTGGATATATTTAAATGAAAATCCAGGTTTAGGGTTTGAGATTTCAGAAACCGCGTTAAAAAAGTTCGGTAAATTGGTTTACAAAAAATAAATAAACCATTAATTAAGTTTAATGAGTTTTAGTTCAGAGCAGATTCAGAAAATTAGCAAAGAAATAAGCAGTAAAGTAAGTGGCAAAACCTTATTTGATGAATTTTCACGTGGAAGATATAGCACAGACGCTTCTGTTTATCAGATAAAACCTCTAGGAGTTATTCTTCCAAAAGATACGAATGATGTATTAAACATAATGAATTACTCACAAAGAAATTCTATTCCTTTATTAGCTAGAGGTGGTGGAAGTTCTCAATGTGGTCAAACAGTTAGTGAAAGTGTAGTTCTTGATTATAGTAAACACCAAAATAAGATCTTAAAGCTCAACATAGAAGAAAAATACGTTTGGGTAGAGCCTGGTGTAGTTCTTGATCACTTAAATGAATACTTAAAACCTTATGGCTTATGGTTTCCTGTTGATGTATCAACAAGCAGCAGAGCAACTATTGGAGGAATGTCGGCTAACAATTCCTGTGGTTCAAGATCATTGTATTACGGAAATATGGTACATAATGTGATGGCTATTGAAGCAATCTTAGATGATGGTTCGATTTTTACATTTGATCAAATTGAAAAAAATTATTTAGAGAGAAAAAATAACCAAGATAGACTTTATAAAATAATTGATAAGTTTATTGACGTAAGACAAAAGGTTGCTAGTGATATTAAGGATAATTGGCCTACAACCCAAAGAAGAGTTGGAGGATATAATATAGATTTAATAGATCCAAATGGATTTAACACATCTAATCTTTTAGTTGGATCAGAGGGAACATTGTCTTTATTTAATAAAATAAAGTTAAAATTATCTGAAATTCCTAAGAATAAAATACTTGGTGTATGTTACTTTGATAATTTTCACCAAGCCATGGAATTAGCAAAAGAAATTGTAAAATTAAAACCCACTTGCGTAGAATTAATGGATCAAAATTTATTAAATCTAGCAAGAGAAATACCTATGTATGCAGGAGGTATTAAAAAATACATTAAAGGAAATCCTGAAGCAGTTCTTATGGTTGAATTTATAGATACTGAAAAAAATATCTATGAAAAAAAAATTAAAGATCTTGAGTATTTAGTTCTTAATCAAAATAAGAAAAATCAATTTGCTTATTTTACAAATTTATCTGAACAAAAAGAAGTTTTTGAAATAAGAAAAGCAGGATTAAATATATTAATGTCCATGAAAGGTGATAAAAAACCTGTAGCTTTTATAGAGGATTGTGCGGTCTCTCTGGATCATTTAGCTGAATACACAGCAAGATTAAAAGAAATATTTAAAAAATATAATACTAGTGGAATGTTTTATGCTCATGCATCGGTGGGAACACTTCATATAAGACCGGTTTTAAATATGAAATCTGATGTAGATATTAAAAATATGAAATCTATATCTCAAGAAGCTTTTGAAATGGTTAAAAATTATAAAGGCTCACATTCTGGTGAGCATGGTGACGGGATAGTTAGATCAGAATTTCACGAGATGATGTTTGGTAAAAAAATTATAAACGCTTTTGAGGAAATTAAAGATACATTTGATAATAAAAACCTTCTAAATCCTGGTAAAATTGTAAGACCATTTAAATCTAATGATAGATCATTGATGAGATATAAATCTGGGTACAAGGCAAACAACATTACCACACATTACGATTGGTCAAATTGGGGTCAATTTTCTGATGCTGTTGAAATGTGTAATAATAATGGTGCATGTAGAAAACTAGATTCAGGAGTAATGTGCCCATCATACCGTGTTACAAAAGAGGAAAAAGATCTGGTAAGAGGCAGAGCAAACACACTTAGGTTGGCTTTATCCAATCAATTACCTGAAGGATCTTTCGCATCTAAGGATATGTATGAAACTATGGAGCTTTGTGTGAGTTGTAAAGCTTGTCAAAGAGAATGTCCAATGTCAGTTGATATGGCTAAAATGAAAAGTGAATTTCTTTCTCACTACTATAAAAAATTTAGTATGCCTATTAAGGATAGAGTTATATCTGATATGCCAAGACTTATCTGGTTATTAAAAATTATAGCTCCTATTTTTAATAAAGTTAAAAATTTTCCATTAATTTCAACTATAGTTAACAAATTTGGTTTTGCAACAGAGCGAAAAATGCCTGAAGTTCAAAGCCAGGATGCTCTTAAAGAAATTTATAATACCCAGCCAGTCTTTGAGAATAAGGTTATTTTATTTGCCGACACATTTAATATAAATTTTGAAAATAAAAATTTAATTTACTCTATAAAAGTACTGAATAAATTTGGCTATCAAGCTATTATACCTAGTTATGGTAAAGATAATCTAAGTAGGCCGCTATGTTGTGGTAGAACATATATTTCTTATGGACAATTAGATAAAGCAGCCTCAGAGTTAAATCGATTTAACGACTATATTTTAGAGAACAATTATTATGATTTACCAGTTGTTGGTATTGAGCCCTCTTGTCTACTAACTTTCAATGATGAATATTTGTCATTAAAAAATATATATAATAGAGAAAAAATTAAAAATAAGTTTTATTTACTAGAAGAATTTATTTTAGATCAAATAAAGATTAATAGGAATATTAAGATAAACGACTTTGACCAAAATGTATTAATTCATGGACATTGTCACCAAAAATCTCAAGATAGAATGAATGGGCTTAAAAATCTTTTATCAGAATTAAAAATTAACAACAAAATGATTGAATCAAGTTGTTGTGGTATGGCTGGATCATTTGGATACGATAGTAAAAATTATGAAGTATCAAAAAAAATGGCTAATCTTTCACTAATTCCAAGTATAAATAGTAGTAATAGAAATGATTTTATAGTTGCTAATGGTACTAGTTGTAGACATCAAATCTCTGACTTATCAAAAAAAAGGGGGAAACATATTTCAGAACTATTATTTAAGATTTTTGAAACTGTAAATTAAAGAATTATTTTTCTGCTATAAAAGTCTTCTATCTCTTTTTCTTTATAACCAAAGTTAATCATAATTTCTTTTGTATGTTCTCCAAGATTAGGTGCACCTTTTGATTTCTCGGTGTTACTTTTTGAAAATTTAATTGGCATTCCAACAGCTTTACTTTTTCCAGCTTTTTTATTATCTACCTCTACAATCATCTGACGATCAATTGTTTGAGGATCTTTAAACATTTCAGTAATTGAATTTATTGGGCCGCAAGGGAAACCATTATCATCAAATATCTTTAACCACTCTGATGAAGTTTTTTTAGAAAGCACTGTAGTTAATATTTCAACTAGTTCTGTTAAATTTTTTTTTCTATTTAAATTTGACGAGAATTTTTCATTTTGTTGGAGATCTTCTCTATCAATAGCTTTTATTAGTTTGAGCCAGGTATTTTGGTTTGAAGCTCCAATAGTTATCCACTTATCTTTAGTTTTAAAAGCCTGATAAGGAGCTGTTAAAGGATGTGCCGAACCTAAAGGACCAGGTGACTCACCGGTTGCTCCTGCAATTGCAGATTGCCAATAAGTGTGAACTATTCCCGCCTCAAATAAAGATGTATCTACTTTTTGACCCTCACCTGTTTTGTTTCTATGTATTATTGCTGCTAGTATTCCGCTTGCAGCTAATAGTCCAGCTGTGATATCTGTAATTGGAGCGCCAACTTTCATTGGTGGTTTTTCTTTACTTTCACCAGTTATACTCATCAATCCACTCATGCCTTGAGCTACTAAATCAAAACCACCTTTATCTGCATACGGTCCTGTTCTTCCATACCCAGAAATTTCACATAAAATTAATTTGGGGTTTATTTTAGATATCACTTCATATCCAACACCTAGTTTATCAAGTGTACCTTTTCTAAAATTTTCTAAAACTACATCAGAATTTTTTATCATTCTTTTGAAAATTTCTATTCCATCTTTATCTTTTAAATTGAGAGCTATTCCTTTTTTGTTTCTATTCATCATCATGAAAGCTGCTGACTCACCATTTATTTCTGGTGGAAGAAAGTTTCTTGTATCATCTCCAAAGGGTGTTTTTTCAATTTTGATAACTTCAGCACCTAAATCTGCTAATAATAATCCACAAGTTGGGCCAGCCATAATTTGTGCAAGTTCTAAAACACGAATACCCTTTAGCGTTGCTGACATTAATTATTTATTTTTAAATTTTGGTTTTGTTTTATCTAAAAAAGATTTGTAACCAATTTTAAAGTCCTCTGTGTCGTAACATTTATATCCTAGATTATTTATCTTTTCAGTGACTTTACCATTTTTTAAGATATTTCTGGCAAATTGCTTATGCCATCTTGCTACCTTAGGAGCACCCTCGCATATTAGTTCTGCTGATTTATAAACTTCTTTTGCTACATCTTTATCATCAACAACTTTGTTTACTAATCTTTTTTCTAAAGCCTCTTGTGCACTAAAAACTCTTCCCTCAAATAAAATTTCCATAGCAGTTGAATAACTGACTACACTAAGTAATACCTCTAATTCTTTAGGAGCCATAGTTAGCCCAAGTCTTTTAATTGGAATTCCAAAACGAGAACTTTTTCCACATATTCTTAGGTCGCAACAACTCGCAATTTCTAATCCACCTCCTACACAAATACCCTCAATTAAGGCAACTGTAGGTATTGGACAATTAAATATCGCACCTAAAGTTCCATGTAAATACCTTCCATAAGATTTTGCTAGTTTAGATGATGATCTTTCTTTTTTAAATTCTCCAATATCATTTCCAGGAGAGAAAGATTTTCCACCTTCACCCCTAATAATTATACATCTTAAATTTTTATTTTTAGATAATTTTTTAAAAATTTTACCAAGCTCAATCCACATTGGTTTAGTCATTGCATTTAATTTCTCTGATCTATTTATGACAACTTCAACTAAATGATTATTTTTTTTATTTAGTTTAATTAATTTACTCATCTAGCTCCTATAAAAATACTCAACTAAAGTCATTGGTATAGCAGGTACGTATGTTACTAAAAGTAAAAGTATTAATAAAACACATATAAAAGATATATTTTGTCTGGTTACGTCCCAAATATCTGCTTTTGCAACGGAACATGCTGTTACTAATACACTGGCTACAGGTGGTGTTTGTTGACCAATTGCTAGATTTAAAGTCACTATTATTCCAAAATGAACTGGATCTATACCGACTGCGTTAACTAAAGGCATTACTATTGGAACAGTCAAAATAATTGCTGCTACTGAGTGTAAAAAGAAACCAATAACTAAAAGAAAAACATTTAATATTGCTAAAACTGCATATTTGTTATTTGTAAAATCTATAATTGATTCAGCAACTTTTTGTGGAATTTGTTCAATAGTTAAAAATTCACCTAAAAGCACAGAAGCAGCTACTAGTAACATAACTGAAGCAGTTTGAATTGCTCCTTCTGTCGCTGACTCATACAATCTTTTAAAATCAATTTCTTTGTAGATAAAACCAATTATTAAAGATGCCACAACTGCTAAACCAGCGCCTTCTGTCGCTGTTACAACTCCTCCAAAAATACCTCCCAGGATAATCACTGGTAGTAAAAATGCTAAAGCTGCATCTTTTGCAGTTTTCTTTACATTTGGAATATTGAATGTTTCTTCAACTGGAAAATTTTTCCTTCTTGCTGTTACATATGCTGCTAGCATTAAAAAAAATCCACCTATCACTCCAGGTATTATTCCAGCAACAAATAATTGTACTACAGAACTTTGGGACATTACCGCATAAACAATCATAGGAATAGATGGTGGTATTATAATTGCCAAAGATGCTGACGAAGATGTAACAGCTGCAGCAAATGCTCCCGGATATCCTTTCTTCTTCATTGCTGGGATAAGAATTGATCCTAATGCAGCAACATCTGCAACAGCTGATCCGGAAATTTCTGCAAAAAACATTGAAGTTGCAATATTGATCATGCTCAAACCACCTTTTATAAATCCCACAAGTGCAGAAGCAAAAGCTATTAATCTTCTTGATATGCCTGCACTATTCATAATTGAGCCTGCAAGAATAAATAACGGTATAGCAATCAAAGGAAATTTCATTGATCCGTCAAACAGTACTATTGCAGTATCAATCAAAAAACTTGTTCCAGTTTTTAAAACCATTGCAATAATAGTTGTGACTGCTAGCCCAATAGCTATAGGAACATTTATTGATAGAAGAAATAATAAAACTGCAAACATGGTGAGAATTATCATTAAATATCTCCTGTCTGCTCAATATCTGTGGATTGTAAAACCAAATTTCTATAATCTTCTGGAATTCTTAAACTTTCAGACAATATAAATAAACATGATCCAATTGGAATTACTGATTGTACAAATGTTTGAGGTACCCATTCCAAAGTTACAAGAGTCTCTCCAGTTATAAGAGTTAAAACTAAATATCCATAATAAGCTAATAATATCAAGAAACCATAAACAACAATTTTAGAAAGTACAAAAAATATTTTCCTCAAACCTAAAGGAAATGCTTTAAAAATGCTCGGTACACTAATGTGGGCACCTTTTAGTGCAGCATAAGCTGAACCATAATATGTAATCCATGCAAGTTGAACTGCAGCAACTTCATCATACCAAACTAAAGCACTTCCAGCAAAACGAAAAGAAACTCCCAATAATACAGTTACAGCTAGAGCAACCATCATAATAAAAAGTATTATTTTTAAAAAACTTTCGTAAGAATTTGTAAATTTTTGCAATGTCATATTTAACTCAGGCCCTAAGAAAGAGGGCCTGATTAAAATTAATTAATTTTTATTAGTTTGCTAAAGCTGAAACTTTGCTAACTAACGCACCACCTGTAGGAACTTCTGATGCAAATTGATCATATATTCCTTTACTTGCTTTAATAAAAGCATCTTTATCAGCTTCGTTTACCTGAACTCCAGCCGATTTAATTACTCCTAGCAAAGATTTTTCAAGATTTGCAGCTTCCTCATATACGAATTTTTGAGTATCTTGAGCAGCTTGTTCTAAAATCTTTTGTACATCTGCAGGTAGTTTGCTCCAGTGATCTTTATGTACTGTTACATAGGCAGGAGTATAAACGTGACCTGTAATTGACAAGTATTTTTGAACTTCTTGAAATTTAGCACTAGCTATTTGAGCATATGGGTTCTCTTGACCATCCATTGTACCAGTTTTTAGAGCAGTAAATACTTCAGAAAATGACATAGGCGTTGGGTTTGCACCATATGATTGAAACATTTTAACTCTCCATTTTGATTTAGGAGTTCTTAACTTAATACCTTTTAAATCATCGGGGGTATTAATTGGTCTAGTATTATTTGTTATATGTCTAAAGCCATTTTCCCAAACTGCTATAACTTTATATCCAGTTTTATCTTCAAGATTTTTAAACATTCCTGGTAACACTTGACTTTCAACTTTATTCATATGTGCTCTATTTTTAATAATAAATGGCATATCAAATACACCAAACTCATCATGAATGGATGCCATTACTGATGAAGGTAGCCACATATTGACTGTACCTAATTTAACTTTTTGCATACCTTGTTTATCTTTTCCAAGTTGTGAAGATCCAAAAACAGATACTTTACCTTTGCTACCTAATCTTTCATTAGCAAGTTTAGCAAAATGATCAACTGAAGCTGAAAATAATGACCCAGGCTTACCTACGTGTCCAAATTTTACTTCAACTGAATTTGCTGCAAAACTTAAAAATAAAGATGTGAATAAAACAACGATTATTTTAAAAAATTTATTCATATTTTTTCCTCTCAAGTTATTTTTTTTTAAAAATAACCTGACTCTTTAGTATAACCTCTTATTACTTCTTTAATTATATCATCGTCTAATTTTAATTCTTTTTCTTTAACACCATTATCTTTAATTTGTTTCGGTAATAAATATTTATCAGCAATACTGATTTTTTCATCTTCAGTGTAACCAGCAAGTCTAATCACTTCCATTCTGTCAAGCAAAGGAGGTAATATGTTTAATGTGTTAGCCGTGGTAACAAACATCACATCTGAAAGATCGTAATCAACTTCTAAGTAATGATCATTGAATGTTGTGTTTTGCTCTGGATCTAATGCCTCAAGTAATGCTGAAGATGGATCTCCTCTATAATCATTTCCAATTTTATCAATCTCATCAAGTAAAATTAGTGGATTTTTTGTTCCAGCCTTTTTCATCATTTGAATAATTTTGCCTGGTAAAGATCCAATATATGTTCTTCTATGTCCTCTAATTTCTGCTTCATCTCTCATTCCACCAACAGACATTCTAAGAAATTCTCTATTTGTTGCCTTAGCGATCGATTTACCCAAAGAAGTTTTACCTACACCCGGCGGCCCTACTAAACATAATATTGGCCCTTTAATTTTTTCCATTCTTTTTTGAACTGCTAAAAATTCTACTATTCTTTCTTTAATTTTTTCTAATCCAAAATGATCTTTATCAAGAATATCTTGGGCTTTTAGTAAATCAATATTAACTTCACTTTTTTTATACCAGGGAAGCTCAGTCATCCAATCTAAATAATTTCTAACTACTGTAGCCTCTGCAGACATTGGACTCATATTTTTTAATTTTTTAAGTTCTTGAAGGCATTTTTTTTCAACCTCTTTTGGCATTTTTGCCTTTATTATAGACTTATTTAAACCTGCTGTTTCGTCTTTGCCGTCTTCAATTTCACCAAGTTCTTTTTGAATAGCTTTTAATTGCTCATTTAAATAATATTCTCTTTGAGTTTTTTCCATTTGTGTCTTAACTCGACCTCTAATTCTTTTTTCAACACCTATAATACTTGTCTCATTTTCCATAATTTTAATGATTAAATTTATACGTTTTTTAACGTCACTTGTTTCAAAAATTTGTTGTTTTTCAGAAATTGTGGCTGATATGTGTGATGCTATATTATCTGCTATCTGAGATGGGTCTTTTATTTGTTTAAGTGAATTTATTGTTTCACTTGAAATTTTTTTATTTATAGATGTTAATTTTTCTAATCTTCTTAAAGCTGTAGCAGCCAATGGAGACAAGTCCTCGTCTTTCGATAAGATATCATTATAATTTGTATAATCACATATAATAAATTTTTCATCGTCTCTAAATTCTAAAATTTTAACTCTTTTTGTTCCTTCGACTAAAACTTTTACCGTACCGTCAGGTAATTTTAACAATTGCAATATGCTTCCCTCACAACCATATGTGAAAACATCTGCTTTTTTAGGATCATCAATTTCAGAATTTTTTTGCGTTACCAATATAATTTTTTTATCTTGTTTCATTACCTCATTAAGTGCAGAAATAGATTTATCTCTTCCAACAAATAAAGGAATCACCATACTTGGAAAGACTACTATGTCTCTTAGAGGCAATAATGGTAGTGATGATTTAACGTCCATGTAACTAATATGGATATTATATTTTATATTGCAACAGATTTTTAGTATTTATTAAGGATATTAAGCCGCTGATGTCTTATTTGACTTAGATTTACTGTCGTCTTTAGCATGGACTAAAATAGGTTGTGTGTGCCCTTTGGCTGCACTTGCATCTATTATTACTTCTTCAGTATTTTCTTGACTTGGAAGTTCATACATCGTTTTTAATAAAATATTTTCTAAAATTGATCTAAGGCCTCTGGCACCAGTTTTTTTCTTAATTGCTTTTTGAGCTATTTCTTTAAGTGCATTATCTTTAAATGTTAATTTTGCCCCATCTAGCTTGAATAATTCTTGATATTGTTTGATTAACGAGTTTTTTGGTTCTTGTAAAATTTTTATTAGAGATTTTTCATCTAAATCTTCTAATGTAGCTATCATTGGAAGTCTACCTATAAATTCTGGAATTAAACCAAATTTTAATAAATCCTCAGGTTCCAAGGTTTTCATCCATTCACCTGTTTTCTTATCCTGTGTTTTTTTCACATCAGCTCCAAAACCTATCGAAGTGCCTTTGTCTCGTTGAGATATGATTTTATCTAATCCTGCAAAAGCACCTCCACAAATAAATAAAATATTTGTAGTATCAACTTGTAAAAATTCTTGTTGTGGATGTTTTCTTCCTCCTTGAGGGGGTACGCTAGCAACTGTTCCCTCCATTATTTTTAATAAAGCTTGCTGTACTCCTTCTCCAGATACATCTCTCGTTATTGATGGATTTTCAGATTTTCTACTTATTTTATCAACTTCATCAATATAGACAATTCCTCTTTGAGCTTTTTCTACATTATAATCTGAGGCTTGTAATAATTTTAAAATTATATTTTCTACATCTTCACCAACATAACCAGCTTCAGTAAGAGTTGTTGCATCAGCCATAGTAAATGGAACATCTAATATTCTTGCAAGAGTTTGTGCTAATAAGGTTTTACCACATCCGGTAGGACCAACTAAAAGAATATTTGATTTAGATAGCTCTACATTTTTACTCGTCTTGCTCTCATAATTTAATCTCTTGTAATGATTGTGAACTGCAACAGATAACACCTTTTTGGCGTGTACTTGTCCAATTACATAATCGTCTAATACTGTACAAATTTCCTTTGGAGAAGGAAGACCATCTTGATGTTTAACAAAAGTGTCTTTGCTTTCTTCTTTAATTATGTCCATACATAATTCAACACACTCATCACATATAAACACAGTTGGACCAGCAATTAGTTTTCTAACTTCGTGCTGGCTTTTTCCACAAAAAGAACAATAGAGAATGTTTTTATTATTTGTTGTCATATTTTTTAACGAATCAATTATGCTACTCTATTATAGAAGACTCCTACTTTTCAAGTCAGCATATTATAATTCAATATATGGTGTATTAAGATCTTTTTTCTACTACTTCGTCAATGAGACCAAATGATTTTGCGACATCTGCAGTCATAAAATTATCTCTTTCTAAAGCACTTTTTACTTCATCAACACTTTTGCCCGTGTGTTTTGAATAAATTTCATTTAATCTTTTTTTTAATGATAAAACTTCATTGGCATGTATTTCTATGTCAGTTGCTTGACCTTGAAATCCAGCAGATGGTTGATGTACCATGATTCTGGAATTTGGTAGAGAATATCTTTTTCCTTTTGTTCCAGCTGCTAATAAAAATGAGCCCATTGATGCAGCTTGCCCTATACATAAGGTAGAGATATCAGGTTTTACATATCGCATTGTATCATAAATTCCTAGACCTGCAGTTACCAATCCACCAGGACTATTAATATAAAAATAAATTTCCTTCTTAGGATCTTCAGCCTCTAAAAATAATAATTGAGCAGTAACAAGTGATGCAACATTATCATTTATTTGACCTGTTAAAAAAATTATCCTTTCTTTTAGTAATCTTGAATAAATATCATAAGCTCTTTCGCCCCTACTGGATTGTTCAACTACCATCGGGACTAAACTGCTCATATGTTCAAATAATTTTGATGTCATAATTGATTCGATATCCCTTATACAACTTGAGATTACTTTTTGCTAACTTTTTTTGTTTTTTTTGCTACTGGCTTTGATTTTGCTGTTTTTGTTGAAGGTTTTTTTTTAGTGGCAGTTTTTAGGTCAGATTTTTTCTTAGTATCTTTTTTTTCATTTTCATGATCATGATTATGAGCTTCTTTTAAAATTTTTTCTGCCTCAGATTTTGAAATATCTTTTTTATTTGGTTTGCCTTTTTCTTTAATCAAATTTAAGATTTTTTCTTCGTAAACTGTACCTCTTAAGCTAGCTACTGCTGAGGGGTTTTTTTGATAAAAGTCCATCACCATTTTTTCTTGTCCTGGCATCATTCTAAGTTGTTTTTGAACTTCATTTTGAATTTCTGTTTCATTAACTTTAATTTGATTTTTTTCTCCAAATTCATTTAAAATCAATCCAGTCTTTATCCTAATCTTAGCTTTTTTCTCAAAACTTTTTTTATTTTTTCTTTTCTCTTCTTCAGGCATTCCTTGAGAAAGAATTTTAACTTCTTCTTCAATAAGATTTTGAGGAATCTCTTCAATTTTAATCTTTTCAATCTCTTTTAAAATTTGATTTTTTGATAGTTGATCTAAAGAATTTTTAAACTCATCATTAATTTGTTTACTAATTAAACTTTTAAGATCTTTGAGATCTTTCGCGCCTAAATTTTTTGCAAAATCATCGTCAATTTTAACTTCTTCAGCTTGTTTTATATTTAAGATTTTACAATTAAATAAAGCTTTTTTATTAATTAATTCTTTCTCAGGAAAGTTTTCAGGTAAAGTAGCCTCAACTATTTTTTCATCATCTTTTTTAAGTCCGATTAATTGTTTATCAAAGCCTTTTAGAAATAAATCTTTTCCAAGAGTTAATTGAGTGTTTTTACCTTCATTTCCCTTAAATTCATTGCCATCTACTGTTGCTTTATAATCTATAGCAACTAAATCACCTTCTTTAGCTTTTGTTTCAGGCTTTGTATCTTTAAAATTTGGTTGGTTTTTAGCTATTTCTTTTATTCTTGTATCTGTCTCACGTTCATCAATTTTAACTGAATATTCATCAAACTTTATACCCTCTAATAATTTAGTGTCGACTTTTGGTAATTCTGTAATAGATAATACATATTCTAGCTCTTTACCTTCACCATATGTTTTTAAATCCAGTTTAGGTTGACCTGCTGGTTTAATTTTATTTTCTTCTAAAGCTTTAGTTGATGTTTCTTTTAAAACTTTATCCAAAACTTCGCCAAAGACTGCTTTGCCAAATTGTCTTTTTAACACTTCTTTTGGTACTTTGCCTGGTCTAAAACCTTTAAGATTTACAGTACCTTTAATTTCCTCGTACTTATCATCAACATAAGAGTTCATTGTCTCTTTATCGATTAAAACTTTAAGATCTTTATTTAAACCCTTTTTATTTTCTATTGTAACTTTCATAATATTTAGTGGTAGGGCGAAAAGGACTCGAACCTTCACATGTTACCATATTGGTTCCTAAGACCAACGCGTCTACCAATTCCGCCATCGCCCCACAAATTACGAGGTTTTATATATTATTGAAACTATTTGTCCAATGACAAATGTTAAAAAATTATCTATTTATATGACTAATTTTATACTACTTTAAAAAAATGATAATTTCTCCATGTATAAGCATTTGTAAAACAGATCCTTCAACTGGATATTGTTATGGGTGTGGAAGAAGTAACGAGGAAAAACTATTGTGGAAGAAAGAAGACACTTCAGATAATTGGAAAATAAATAATATAGAAACAATAAAAAAAAGACTTTCAGGATGGCAACTTGAAAGTTTTAATGAGTCTTATGAATATAAGATTAATAACGGAATGTCATTAATCAAAAAAAATCAGATAAAATAATTTAAATATGAGCAAAGTTGTAATAATTAGCATTATTTACGCTATAGGAATTTTGTTAGGTGCCCTTGTTTTTGAGGTATGGTCCGCGAACACCACTTTTATCAAAACTATGGCTGTTTTTATTTGGACTATAATTTTTTTAATAGCATTATTTTACGCTGACAAGAATGAGAAAAAATAATTTTCAACTAATCTTATTAATAATTTATTTTGTAATCTTTGGTTTTAATAAAGTTTCCTCTGAAATATTTGTTTTAAGTAAATGTGATCATAAAGAAGATAAATTTTTAAAAAATGAGTACATATTTGATCTAAATGAATTAATTATGACTAGAAATTATGTTTATAATGAAAAAACATTTCAAAAATATAGAATAACAGATCTAAGTGTAAAAAAATCAAATATTTATGTAAGAAATATTTATGAGGAAGATGGTAAAATTTTTACACTTAAGCATGGTTACCCCCAGTTCTATACTCAAATTTTATTTGTGAAGGAAAAACCAGAAATTTTTATGAAATCAGTATTAAATGATATCGAAGGAATTTCAAAAATATCAACGTGTAAAAAAATTGAAAAATTTGATCAACAAAGTTAAGATTTTGCTTTTTTTTTAATTTTTGTGTTAATTGGATTTTTTTCCTTCAAATTAAACCTGCTATGAGTGATATTAGATCTATGTTTAGCATATGCCTGCTTTTGTGCTTGGCGCATTGCTCTTTTAGAGGACATATTTTAATTTAGTACTCTATTTCCAAAGTATCAACAATTTTAAGATCTTTATTAGAAATTACTATTTCTCCTGATGCAGGCGCATAATCTAAAATTTCAGAAATTACAACGTAGTGAGTTACAAAAATTAAATTTTTTTTTTGATCCCAATTTTTTAAAAATTTTTCAAATTCAATAACTTGTTTTTGTCTATTATGTGCAAATTTTGAACTAAAAAACGAGTTAAGGAAACTTTTTGTTTCAAAATTTTGAAAAGCTATAGATGCAGTCTCTTTACATCTGCACCACTCACTTGAGTATATTTTTTTGATCTCAATCTGATTTTCTTTAAAAAAATTTCCAATTTTCGTTGCCTGAATTTGTCCACTTTTACTAAGGTTTCTTTGTGTTGCACAATCATATAAGTTAAAATTTTCTGGATCACCACCACCTGGGGCATATGCGTGTCTTATAAAGATTAATTTACCTCCCTGTTTTATATTTTGAATTAAATTATTTTTTGAATCTGCTTTAAGTGATGTATTTATAGATATAAATATAATTAAAAATATTTTTAAAAACTTCATTAATGAGCATTAAATTTAAAAAACTAAATAAAACAATTGTTAATTGTAAAAAATGTCCAAGATTAATTAATTATATTAAAAAAATTTCTAGTGAAAAAAGAAAGCAAAATATCAATGAAACTTATTGGGGTAAACCTGTAACTGGTTTTGGTGATAAAAATGCTAAATTACTTATTTTAGGCTTAGCACCCGCTGCACATGGAGGGACAAGAACAGGTAGACCTTTCACAGGAGATAAATCTAGCGATTTTTTATTTAAATGTTTATTTAAAACAAAAATATCTAATCTACCTTATTCTTTAAACTTACAAGACGGTCTAAAATTAAAATCTACCTATGTCACCAATATTCTTAAATGTGTGCCTCCTGGGGATAAACCAATGATAGAGGAGTTAAATAATTGTTCAGAATATTTTAAATCTGAAATTTCAAATTTAAAAAATTTAAATACTATAGTTACTCTTGGTAAAGTTGCATTTGATAATTGTATAAAATTTTATAAAAAAAATTACAAATTTCATAGAAAACCAAAATTTGAACATGATAAAATTTATCTATTGCCAAATAATGTTAAGTTAATATCCTGTTATCATCCAAGTCCTAGAAATGTAAATACAAAGATTATTTCAGAAGCAATGATGTTGAAGCTTTTTAAAAAAGCAAAAAAATTATCTGCTATTTAAGATTAGAAGTATAAGGTTTAAACTTATCAAGAATTAATTTAGGAATTTTTATAGGTTTCATCTTTTCACTTACGAAAACTAAATGTATATTGGACTCAACTATTACAACGTTTTTCTTAATAATAGTTTGGCTCATTACAAATGATGTTTTTGTAATTGAAATTATATGAGATTTTATATTCAGCTCATCTTCTAAGAATGTAGATTTTTTATAATTAATATTACATGATTTAACAATAATAAGTGCTTTATGATCATTTTTAATCTTAACATTACTTAGTCCAATTTTTGCTAAAGCCTCAGTTCTGGCTCTTTCAAGATACTTTAAATAATTTGCATAATATACTACACCACCGGCATCTGTATCTTCATAATATACTTTAACTTTATGATTAAAAACTTTATTCATTTTTTGAATCAATCTTTTGAAAAAAAAATATTTTGATAATAAGCAACTGATTTTTTTTTTGAATTATCTGTATCAGACATAATTGCAAGACCATCTAACTCGTTTACATCTAGATTATGAAGTTTTTTGAAATCTTCTTTTACGTTAGCTTTTACACTAACCCATTGGCCTAAATGTTCCTTAGTTGTGGATAAAACATTATCTATTGATTTCTTTGTATATGGACTTGCCCAATTTAACCCAACATCTTCATTGCTTGAAAATACATAATTTATTGCTCTATTTGACAGAGGAGTAGCTCCTGTTTTTTTTATAGCAAATACACGTGCTGCAAAGTCATGTCCTTTTTTTGTATCTTCTTTAATCCCAGCTAAATCTTGTTCGATTTTCCAAGTAATATTTAAAAAAGGAGTTTTGTCTAAATTTATTTTAATTTCTTTACCTAGTCCTGAGGCCGCATTATCAGCAATTGCTTTTAAAAAATTTCCATTTTTATTTGATCCTAAAGTATAAATAGTTTTGCTATCTGCTCCTCTTACTTTTCTTACTTTTAATTCTGAAAATTCTTTTTCAGTAAATTCAAATACTTTTATTTGTTCAGCATATGAAAAATGAAAAAAGAATATTATAGAAATAAATGAGATTACTAACTTGGTCATAACAAACTAATAAGTTGATCTTCCTCCACTAATATCAAATACTGCAGCTGTTGAAAAAGTATTTTCCTCAGAAGAAAGCCAGCAAACCAAAGATGTGAACTCATGAATTTCGAGAAATCTACCTCTTGGAACCTTAGAAAGCATTCTTTGAACGTGCACTTTACTCATTTGATCTAATATTCTTGTTTTAGCACCCGCTGGGGTAACCGCATTCACCGCTATATCTTTATCTGCCAATTCTTTTCCTAAAGCTTTTGTAAGACCAATCGTTCCAGCTTTACCAGAACTATAAGCACTGGCATTCGCATTACCGTCTTTACCGGCTACGGAAGCAACGTTTACTATTCTCCCATAGTTATTTTTGATCATGTTAGGAACAATTGATCGACAGCAATTAAATGTTCCCATTAAATTAATTTGGACAATCTTATTCCATAAATCAACATCATATTCCCATAAAGGACTGGTTGGACCAGTTATTCCAGCATTATTAATTAAAATATCTATATTGTGATTTTCAAGAATTTTTAAAACAATTTTTTGTACCTCATCATATTTAGATACATCAACTAAATTATAGTTTAAGTTTGGATTTTTAATTTCATCAAAAACAGATTTTAATAATTTTCCATCGATATCCCAAATAAAAACTTTTGCTCCTCCATCTAGAAACCTTTTTGCAATATCTAAACCAAAACCTTGGGCGCCACCAGTAACTATAGCTGTCTTACCTTTAAAATCAAATTTGTGCATTGAAACTATTTTTTTGCTAACAAATAATATGTTATCCAAGAAATTAATGCACCTATAATCCATGAGTAAGATTGTAAAAACATCAAGTTAGTATTCCATATGGTTGAGGCTGAAAATATAAATCCTAATAATATAGAGTAAGCACCTTTTAAGTGCCATCCTCTTGAATAATAATACTCACTTTCAGTCTCAACTGAATAAAGATCTTTATTGCTCAAATTTTCATTTTTAATTAAATAATAATCAGCAATTACAACACCAAAAATAGGTCCAAAAAAACAACTAAATGTATCTATGAATGATAGAATTCCGATTTGACTTAAGACTGTTAGCCAAAAAATTCCAATTAATAATCCAAGAAATGAAATTATAAAACTAGCACTTTTTAAAGTTAATTTATTAGGAGCAAAATTGATCAGTGAATACTGTGAAGGAATATAGTTAGCAACTAAATTTGTAGATGCTGATGCGATTATAATAAATAAAAGGACTATTATTGTAATTTGAAAGTTGTCAAATTTTCCAATTATATCAGTTGGATTTGTTAATATTTGCTCTAAGCCTTGAAATTTCTGATTTAAAAAAAAATCTGAACCTGTAACTATAAAAATAGAAAAAAATGAAAATATAATTAAATTTAAAATCAAACTTAAATTTCCTTTATTTAATTCACTCTCATTTTTTACATATCTAGAAAAATCACCAAAACTTACGATAATAATTGAAAAATAAGCAAAAATTGTACCTGCTACTGTTATTAAGGGCGCGATATTGTTTTTGTTAAAAAGTTCTTCAGGGTTAAGAATGTTTAAAAATGCATTCGTTGTCAATTTCACGTCACTTAAAAAAATAACTAAAAAAAATATAATCATCCCCGCATAAACAAGAACTGCAGAATAATTTATTAATTTTTTATTGTTTTGAATGCCTATGCTAAATAATAGAGTTTGAAATATAATTACTACTCCAAAGGATATTGCATCAATAATATTTAATCCTAAAAAAAAAGTAAGAAAAATTTCGTGATCTAATAAAGAGTTATCTATTGAATAAATCATTATCCTTATCAGATATCCAAAGATCTTAGATAAAAAATATGTTTGTATTCCAAAAAGAAAAATACCTACTAAACTTCTTATTAATCCAAATAATTTAGCTCCATTAAATCCTAAGGAAGATCTTAAAAGAACTGCGAAAGGTAACCCAAATTTTTGTGAAGGTTTTCCGATTAAATTACAGAATATATAAACAAAAAATGATCCTAGGAGTGTACCAAAAAATACAACAAAGGTATTAAGACTATAAATAATATACAAAGACGCAATAAGTGAGAACCCAATTACGCTTTGTACATTAACACCCCAAAAACAAAATAAATCTTTCCAGTTCCAATTTTTATAGTTTGGATTAACTGTTACCAGATCCCAATTAGATAAAGAATATTTAACTTTTGGTTGATTCACTAGATTTATTTTAAACTAATAAAATCTACTGTCCATATAAGAGAGTTGGCAACCAAAGGGCAATCTGAGGAAATATGATAATCAAAATTAAACCAAAAACTTGAAGTACCATAAATTGCATCATTCCGTAATAAATATCCTTTAAATCCCATTCAGGCACAACTCCTTTTAAAAAATAAGCTGAGAGGGCTACGGGTGGGGAGAGCCAAGCAGTTTGTAAATTAACTGCAACCAATATTGCAAACCAAGTTAAATTAAAACCTAAAGCCTCAACCAAAGGTAAAATAATGGGTACAATAATCATTACTATTGGCACCCATTCTAGAGGCCATCCTAACAGAAAAATCATTACCATTATCATGCCCAAGATTAAGTATTTGTTCATTTCTAGACCTAGTAGAAATTCAGTTAATAATGTGGGAGTACCTAATCTTGCAAAAACTGCACCGAAAAAGTTTGAGGCAGCAACTAAAACCATTATCAAAGCTGTAATTTCTAAAGTTTTGACTAAAGCCTCTTGTAATTTTGATAAAGTTAATTTTTTATAGGCTAATGAAAGCAGTAACGCTCCCATCGCACCACAACCTGCAGCTTCTGTAGGTGTTGCAAATCCAAATAAAATACTTCCTAATGCAGCAAAAACTAATGCTGCGGGTGGAACTAATCCGAGGAAAAACTCAACCCAAACTTCTTTCATACTTGCAGCTCGCATTTCCTCCGGAAGTACTGGACCTAATTTTGGATTTATCATACATCTAATTGTTGTGTAGCCTGCATATAAACCTGCAAGAAGAATTCCAGGTATTATAGCTGCAGCAAATAAATCTATTACTGGAATTTCCATAATTGGACCCATAACAACAAGCATAATACTAGGTGGAATTAATATTCCCAAAGTACCTCCAGCAGTAATAGTTCCTGCTGCTAATCTAACATTGTAGCCAGACCTGTTCATTGACTTAGCAGCCATAATTCCTAAAATTGTAACTGACGCCCCTACTATACCTGTTGCAGCAGCAAAAATTACAGAAACAAATAATACTGCATAATACAAAGATCCTTTTACTTTTGCTAACATCATTTGGAATGATGAAAATAGTCTCTCCATTAAACCTGCCTGCTCCATCATTATGCCCATAAACACAAAGAGCGGGACTGCGGCGAGGGTTTGTTCAGTCATAACCATCGAAAACTGGAGGGTCATCAAATAGAATACTAGTTTACCGAAACCTAGGTACCCAAAAACGAAACCTAAAAATATTAATGTAAACGAAATTGGAAAACCAACAAAGATTGCAAAAAGCATTACCCCTACAAGAATGAAACCTAAAATAGCTGGATCAATTAATTCTGCTATCATTTATCCTCTCCTGGCCACACACCCTTTTTAGCTGCCCAGTAGCTTTTAAGTAATTCTGAAAATCCTTGGATAAGTAGAAATATAATTCCAATTAATAAACACGTTTTAATTGGCCACATATATGGCATCCAGGTAGTATCCATTCCTCTTTCACCTCTTTGGATTGACTCTACAACAAATCCAAAAGTCATATAAAAAAATACTATTAGACCAGGGAAATAAAATAAAAGATATAACCAAAAATCGATTAATCCTTGGTTTTTAATTTTAAAATTTCTGTATAAAAAATCTGCTCTGATATGAACTCCTCTTGAGAGTGCATAACCTGCGCCCAGCATAAAAAGAGCTCCATATAAAAATCTGCTTATATCATAAGCCCATATTGTTGGTGCTAAAAATAATTTTCTTGCTAGTACCTCATAAGTCATAGCAAAAATAAGTGGCATTAATATCCAACAAACTACACTACCAATCCACTTACTAAATTTATCTATGTTAATTATAGACTTTGCCATCCATGATGGCATATCCTCTGGCATTTTTCCTGAACCACCTCGCCTTTCGGCAATCATTTCGTCTGAAATATCTAATTTACTTGGTTCGTCTGCCATAGAAATTTTTACTAAAAAAAAATTAGAGCGGACTTATTAGTCCGCTCTAATATTCTAATTATTTAATGATTACTTTAATGTCGCTGCGTGAGCCATTCCTAGCTTCGCATTTGACATTTGAGCACCACTCCAGAAAGGAACTGCTTTATCAGCAAATACTTTCATAGAGTCATAAACTTCTTTGAAAAATGCATTCTTTTCAGCATTTTTATTCAAAGTTGCTTTAGCAGCTGCCATATACTCAGTGAAGTAGTCAGATGGAGTATCCTCTAAAATCACTCCATGTTTTGTTGTAAGTTCTTGTAAAGCTTCACCATTTGATAAAATTCTATAACTTAAAGATTTTATCAAAGACGCATCCGCAGCAACTTCAAGAGACTTCTTCTCGTGCTCAGACATTGCATCATATGTTTTTCCAGTGATATAAAAGTCAGCATTTACGACTACTTGGTGTAAACCTTGTAAGTAGTAGTGTTTTAATACTTTTTGGAAACCAAACGTTAAGTCTGGTTTTGGACAACACCATTCAGCAGCATCAATAGTTCCTGCTTCTAAAGCTGGTAGAATATCTCCACCACCCATAGCAACAGATGCTATACCGATGTCTTTATAAGTTTGTCCCGGAATACCTGGAGGTGTTCTGAATTTATACTTTCTAAAGTCAGCCATATCTTTAATCGGTTTTGGAAACCAACCTAAAGCTTCAGGTCCAACAGGTTGAAGCATAAATCCTTTAATGTCTCTGTTCATCTCTTTCCATAATTGATCATAAAGTGCTTTTCCACCACCATATTGGAACCAAGATAGAAACGCTAAGTTGTCGATACCTATTCCACCACCAGCTACTGGAGAACCAAATAGCATTGCAGCAGGGTGTTCACCTGACCAATAGTGAGTCCATGCAAATCCACAGTCAATCAAACCTTTATCAACAGCATCAAGAGTCTCTTTAACTCCAACAACTGCTCCAGCTGGCAAGATTTCAAATTTAAGAGATCCACCAGTTAATTCAGTTACCGTATCAGTAAAGTCCTTTAACATCTTAACTTCATCAGCTTTAGTGTTAAGAACCGTCTGACATTTTAGTGTTTTTGCAGCATTAGCATTTGAAATAAATCCAAACACCATTGCAACTGCAAATAACATTGAAATGATTTTTTTCATTTTTTTCCCTCTCTTTATTTTTAAAAAATCAAGCTTCTCTTATATTGAAATTCAAAACAAGCATTAAAATTGACATATTATTAAATTTTTTCACAGATTTATTAGAAAAAAAAATTTTTTTACTTATAAAGGATCTAATTTATGAATAATTACGATTTTATAATTCTTGGTGCTGGATCTGCTGGCTGTGTACTTGCAAATAGATTATCAGAAAATCCTGGCCATAAAGTCCTTCTTTTGGAAGCTGGTGGAAAAGATAATTATCCATGGATTCATATACCTGTGGGTTATTTTAAAACTATGCACAATCCAAAAACAGATTGGTGTTACAAAACTGAGCCTGATGAAAGTATGAACAATATCTCTATTAGGTATCCTAGGGGTAAAACTTTAGGAGGAAGTTCATCAATAAATGGGTTGTTATATATAAGGGGTCAAAATAGAGATTATGATGTCTGGCGTCAGTTAGGGAATACTGGTTGGGGATGGGATGATGTATTGCCTTATTTTATAAAAGCTGAGGATCAAGAAAGAGGTAAAAATGAATTTCATGGTGTTGATGGACCATTAGCAGTTTCTGATCAAAGGATTCATCTCCCACTTTTAGATGAATTTCAAAATGCGGCTGAAGAGTTTGGAATACCTAAAACTAGAGATTTTAACACGGGAGACAATCATGGATGTGGATATTTCCAAGTTACAGAGAAAGATGGTTTTAGATGTAGTACATCTGTAGGATATTTAAATCCAATTAAACATAGGAAGAATTTAGAAATTATTACCCATGCGCATGTTAAAAAAATAATTTTTGAAAATAAAGTAGCTAAAGAAGTTGAATTTTGGCAAGAAAACGAACTTAAAAAAGTTCAAGCTAGTAGGGAAATAATATTATCTTCAGGAGCTATTGGTTCGCCACAAATATTACAAGTATCGGGAATTGGAAATCCAGAAAAATTAAAAAACTTAGGAATAGATATGGTTCAAAATTTAAATGGTGTTGGTGAAAATCTACATGATCATCTTATGTTAAGACCTATTTATAAAATAAATGGACTAAAATCTTTAAACAAAAAAATTAATAGTTTATTTGGAAATTTAATGATTGGATTAGAATATATATTTAAAAGAACAGGCCCTATGACAATGGGAGCAAGTCAACTTTGTATGTTTGCTAAAAGTGACTCTTCGTTAGAATTACCTGATTTACAATGGCATGTTCAGCCAATGAGTATGGATACATTAGGTGCAACGAAAAATCATGACTTTCATGCTTTCACTCCAACAGTATCCAATATAAAACCAACTAGTAGAGGACATGTTAGTATTGTAGATAAAGATTCTAGAACTTATGCAAAAATCAAACAGAATTACCTATCTACTGATAATGATAGATTGATTGCAGCTAAAGGACTTAAATTAACAAGAAAAATTATAATGGAATCGGAAACTTTTAAAAAATATTCACCAGAAGAATATAGGCCTGGAATAAATATTAATGATGATGAAGAACTGGTAAAAGAGGCCGCAAATTATGCTCAAACAATCTTTCACCCTGTTGGTACTTGTAAAATGGGTCAAGATGAAATGTCAGTTGTTGATGAAAAATTAAAGGTTAGAGGCGTAAGCAATTTAAGAGTAATTGATGCATCTATAATGCCAAACATAACTTCAGGTAATACCAACGCTCCAACAATAATGATTGCAGAAAAAGGTGCAGACATGATACTAAATCATTAATGTTCGCTGAATTATTTACACCAGAACAAATAGCAATTTTAACTCAAATAATTTTTATCGATCTAGTATTAGCTGGAGATAACGCAATTATCATCGGTATGGTTGCTTCTAAATTCCCACCAGATCAAAGAAAAAAAGTAATATTTTGGGGGATAGGTGGAGCAGTAATTTTAAGAATAATATTAACTTTACTAACTGCTTATCTTTTACAAATTACAGGGTTAAGACTAATTGGAGGGCTGCTACTACTCTATATAGTCTATAAGCTTTATGTAGATGTAATTAAGGGGTCTCAAAAGCAGGAAAATATTAATGTAGATAACTCCAGTTTTTTAAAAGCAATTTGGACTGTTCTTTTAGCTGACTTTACAATGAGCTTAGATAATGTTTTGGGTGTAGCAGGTGCAGCAGGTGAACACTACTATCTTCTGGTATTTGGTTTAATCTTATCAATCATAATAATGGCTACAGCAGCAACTTTAATATCTAGATGGATAAAAAAATATAAATGGATAGCTTGGTTAGGATTATTAGCAATATTAATTGTTGCAGTCCAGTTGATTTATACAGATATTAAAATATTATTATTTTAATGTATCTTCAAAAAATCAATCTTAAAAATAAGTACGCATTAGTAACAGGAGCTGGAAAAGGTCTTGGGAGAGCTTGTTCACTGGCTTTAGCAGAAGCAGGTGCAACCGTGATTGTGTTAAGTAGGACAATGTCAGATTTAAATAAATTAGAAAAAGATTTTAAAAAAATAAAAGGAAAATTAATAAAAGTTCATTGTGATGTGATGAATTATAAGGAACTTCAAGATAAATTAAAAAAAATTAAAATTATTGATATTCTAATTAATAACGCTGGAAGTAACATACCTGAACCATTTGAAAAGATAAAACAAGATAGTATGAATTACTTAGTGGATTTAAATCTAAAAGCAGCTTTCAATGTAGCTCAGTTAGTAGTAAAAAAAATGCTCAAAAATAAAAAAAGACCAGGGTCGATAATTAATATGTCTTCACAATTAGGTCATGTGGGTATGAGTGGAAGAAATATTTATAACATGACAAAATTTGGAATTGAGGGACTAACTAAAGGTATGGGTGTTGAATTAGCAAAAAAAAATATTAGAGTTAACTCTGTAGCGCCCACTTTTGTGGAAACACCGATGGTTAAACAATTTTTTAAAAATAAAAAATTTAAAAAATTAGCAATTGGAAAAATTCCATTAGGTAAAGTAGCTACAGAAAGTGATGTTGCAACCACTGTATGTTTTTTAGCGTCGTCAGCTTCTTCAATGATCACAGGTACATCAATAATAATAGATGGTGGATGGACAGCTCAATAATTTATAGAATTTTTTTAATTTTTTTTATTTTTGCATCTCCTGCCCACTCAATAAAATTTCAGGGAAAATTTATACAAGGTCATTTTATTCTTGGAAAAACTGATCCTAATGTAAAAATTCTTATTGGAAAAAAAGAAGTAAAAGTCTCAAAGGATGGGGATTTTGTTTTTGGGATTGATAGAGATCAAAAATATGATCTTACCTTCACTAAAATTCTTAACGGAAAAAAAACAGTAATTACAAAAAAAGTTCTTAAAAGAAAATATAATATTCAAAGAATTGATGGCCTTGCAGAAAGCAAAGTTACTCCGCCTGAATCTGTTTATAAAAGAATAAAAAAGGAAAATAATGCCATCGGGGAAGCGAGAGCAATTAATTCAAATCTACAATTTTTTAAAAATAAATTTATTATGCCAGTTAAGGGTATAATTAGTGGTGTTTATGGAAGTCAAAGAATATTAAATGGTAAACCAAAGTGGCCCCACTATGGTATTGATATAGCCGCGAAACAAGGAACAATGATAAAATCTTCCGGCTCAGGTGTAGTCACAATGGCTGAGGATGATTTATATTATACTGGTGGAACTATTATAATGGATCATGGACATGGTATTTCCACCATCTATTCTCATTTAGAAAATATTTTAGTATCAGTAGGTGATCAAATAAATCAAGGGGACATTATAGGTACTGTTGGCTCAACTGGAAGATCAACCGGACCACATCTAGATTTTAGAATTAATTGGTTTCAAACAAGACTTGATCCTATGTCAGTATTAAAATATTAATAAATGATGAAAAAAACTTTGAAGGATAAAATCTCAAGTAAATTAGCTAATGCATTTATAAAAAATAAAATCATAGCCCCAATACCAAACAAATTTACAAAAAAACTCACTGAAGCAAATAAATTTAGAAAACTTTGTGAAAGTAAAATAATTACACCAATAATTGGTTATAAAGCTGGAGGGACCGGAATACCAGTAATGAAAAAATTAAAAGAAAAAGAACCTTTTTATGCGTCTATTTTTAAAAATAATTTTATTAAAAGTGGAAAAAGAATAAAAATAAATAAATCTACTCTTGGGATTGAGCTTGAGGTTTGCTATTTAATTAAAAAATCTTTTTTTCTGTCTAAGGGAAATATTACAAAAAATAATATTACAAAATTTATATCTCATATGGCCCCATGTATAGAGATTGTTGGTTATAGACAACGTAAGAAGGGAATTGCATCTTTTGGTGATCTTTGTAGTGATTTTGGCGCAAATGTTAAATTTTTAATTGGAAGAAAAAAAAAATATAAAAAAATTAATATTGGAAATTTAAAAACAAATATCACTAATAATAAAGCAAAACAAAGTATTGATGGAAATACAAATGCAGTTTTCATTAATCCAATAAATTCTTTAAGATTTGTCTTGAATAAAGTTAAAAAGGATAAGATTAACCTGAATAAAGATTTTTATGTCTTTACTGGTTCAACTGTTGGAGTGGTGCCAATCTTGAGTAAAGGCACATATATTGGAAAAATTGATAAATTAGGTACTGTAAAAGCAGTAATTATTTAAATTTTGATTTAATCTAATTCAAATTCTTCAGTATAGTTTTTTTTGAGATCAGGATTTTGTTTAGATTTTTCTAAAACACAATTTCCAATGACAAGATAATCCAGTTCAGTGCCCATGAAACAGTTGAAAGCATCCTTTGGTGTATTTACAATAGGTTCTCCCCTTACATTAAATGAAGTATTAATTAATACTGGACATCCTGTTTTGTCTTTGAATTTAGAAATCAAATCAAAATAGCGTTTATTATAATCTTTAGTTACTGTTTGAATTCTTGCTGAATAATCAACGTGTGTCACAGCTGGTATATCTGACCTCTTTATATTCAACTTTTCTATTCCAAATAGTTTCATTTCTTCATTTGTCATTTCAATTTTTTTTTGGATGTTTATATTAGAAACTAACAACATATATGGACTATCAACACTCATATCAAACCATTCCGTTAAATCATCTTTGAGAATTGAGGGAGCAAATGGCCTGAAACTTTCTCTATACTTTACTTTCAAATTTAGGTTTTTTTGCATTTTATCAGATCTAGGATCTCCTAAGATTGACCTACAGCCCAAGGCTCTTGGTCCAAATTCCATTCTGCCCTGAAACCAACCTACAGCTTTTTCCTTTGACAAATACTCTGCAGTTTTATTGATTAAATCTTCATAATCTAAAGTGTCAAATGAAGCTCCTGCTAACTTCAACTCATCTTCAATTTTTTCTTGAGTAAACTCGGTTCCAAGAAATGAACCTTTCATATTATCCATTCTATTTACTACTCTCTGATTACCTTGATCTATATGCCAGAGTGCTAAAGCTGCTCCAAGAGAACCACCAGCATCACCAGCAGCTGGTTGAATCCAAATGTTATCAAAAATTTTTTCTTTTAAAATTTTGCCATTTGCAACACAATTTAAAGCAACACCTCCTGCTAAACATAAGTTTTTAATATTGTATTCTTTTCTAATGGCTCTAGATAACTTTATCATTATTTCTTCAGTAACTTTTTGAATTGATGCAGCTATATCCATATGAAATTGTGTGATCTTATCTTTTTCTGGACTCCTTGGTGCTTGACCAAATAATTTATCAAAATTTTTATTAGTCATAGTAAGACCTGTTGCGTAATTAAAATATCTCTGATCCAGCCTAAAGCTTCCATCTTCTTTAATATCTATTAATTGCTTTATCTTATCTTCATAAATGGGGCTCCCATAAGGTGCTAAGCCCATTAATTTATATTCTCCACTGTTCACTTTAAAACCTACATAGTAAGTAAAAGCAGAATAAAGAAGACCTAATGAGTGTGGAAAATGGATTTCTTTTTTAATATTTAAATTATTACCTTTTCCTACGGCAACTGTGGTAGTAGCCCACTCTCCAACACCATCTGCTGTTAAAACAACAGCCTCCTCAAATGGCGATGGAAAAAATGCGCTAGCAGCATGACTTAAATGATGATCAGAAAAAAAAATATTTTTATCTGATTTATAATTTACATCATGTTCTTTTAGTTTGTTGAATAAAAAATTTTTTTGAAAAAGTTTCTCTTTAATCCATAGGGGCATTGCTTTTGAGAACGAAGCAAAGCCTTTGGGAGCAAATCCAACGTAAGTTTCCAAAAGTCTTTCAAATTTTAAAAAAGGCTTTTCAAAAAAAACTATCTGGTCAACTTCACTTAATTGCAAGTTTGCATATTTTAAAACAAATTCTATAGCATTATATGGATAACTTGGATCATGTTTTTTTCTTGTAAATCTTTCTTCTTGTGCAGCAGCAATTATTTCTCCATTTTTTAAAATGCTAGCTGCACTATCATGATAAAAAGCTGAAATACCTAATATAGTGCTCACTTAAAATATAGTGTAAATAAATGGTGCTACAGCAGAACCTTGGGTTAAAACAATTAATCCACCAAATATCACTAAAACAATAATTATTGGTAATAGCCAGTATTTTTTTCTTATTTTTAAAAATTCCCAAAATTCTTTTATAAAACTCATATTAAAATTGATTTTTCATTTTACTTATTGGGCCTGTTTTTTTAATCCAGTAAGAGTTTTCATTATTAAATTTTAAATTCAATACATCTTTAGATAACAATCTCATAATAAATCCTATAGGAGTTACTACAAAAAAAAATATTATTCCCATTACCAATGGTGAAATAATTATTCCTAAAAAAATACCAAATTTAAACCATAATTTATTTAGAGGGGTTAGGATTTTTGAATTTATTAGGCCTAAGATTAAAAAAAATAATGAAAGTATTAACGACCATTGCCGAATTTCACCATAATTTATTAAAGGATATGTGGCTATTACTAAGAAAACTATAAAAAAAACTATACCAAAATTTCTATTTGAACTAATTTTAATTTCATTCATAGTTTTGCTCTATTTTTAGATTAATTAATTTTAATATATTAAAAATCTATCTTTTCCAATATTTCATTTGAAACTAATAAATTTCCTCTTTTATTCCAATGAATATCATTTATAAAAAATAAATTTTTATAGGCCTCATAGCTATTATTATATTTATTATACAAATCTTTAATAAAATTAACTTTTAAGTTTTGGCTTAAATTTTCTAATTTTTCAAACTCACTTATCATATAATTGAAATGATTATCATTTGGTTTTTTTAGAATAATTACTGGTTCATAAAGATATAAAATATTTAATTTAATATTTTTCTGATCGCATATTTTAATGATTTCTTTTAAATTTTGTATTGATTGATCGATAGCTTTTCTTCCCCATTGATTAAATTCATTTGATGAATATAAATATGAATAATCTTTATGATTTAAAAAACTTATATTATCGATTTCATCGTTACTTATAGAAAAATACCTTTGCTCATTTTCACTATAATTTTCATTCCGATCTTTAGAATTAAAAATAGATCTTATTAATCCAGGTATTACTTTCGGAGGAGTAACTCTTGTAATAATTTGATAGATCAATGTATTTGACTTATAAAAATTTATTAATTCAATAAGATATTTATTTTTCTGATCTTCGTGATTAAGTATATAATCTTTTCCTACACCCATATATTTGTAATAATCATCAAAAATATCCCCTCCTGAAACCATAATTATAATATCTGTAATTGGCATTTTTTTTCTCTCTAGCAAATGGTAAATTTTAGATAAATATATACTTGTCGAATAAGACTGAACACCAGCATTTAAAATTTCTATATTTTGGTATTTTTTTTTTATTTCAGTCTCAATTAATCCTACATACGTATTTTCATACTCAATTCCTACTCCTTCAGTAAATGAGTCTCCAATAAATAAAATATTTCTATCTTTAAATTCTACAAGTCTATTTGACTTATCTTTGAAGCCTAAGCTATTTGTGTAAATTTTATATCTTTCGTATCCCCAATGATCGTAAAATGATGACATTGGTCTAAAATCATGATGATAATAAAAAGATTTTATTCTATGAGCTCTATTGTTGTATAATTTTGACTTCAGATCTTCAGGTACTAAACTGAAAAAAACTATATCGAAAATTAAGTAGATTATTAGAAAAATACTAAACTTTTTAAATACAATTATAAGACGTGTTATAAACAAACTTATAAAATTCAAATTTATTTTATCCTAATTTAATTGCTAAATCGGTTGTTGCACTTTCATATCTTCTTTTTTTATTCCAGCAATTTTAACTGGTTTTTTCATTGCATCTCTTCTAAATGGTTCGCCAAGTTCTTGATTCAAAATTACCTCAATAAATGTAGTAATTCCCTTCTTTTGGTCTTCACAAGATTGCTTGATAGCATTTGTAGTTTCTTCCATTGTTTTAGCAGTTACTCCTTTTAAACCACAAGCATCAGCGACTTTCGCATAACTAAGTTCTGGATCAAGTTCTGTACCAACAAAATTATCATCAAACCATAAAATAGAATTTCTTTTCTCTGCCCCCCATTGATAATTTCTAAAAATTACCATTGAAATTGCTGGCCATTCTTTCCTGGCACATGAGCTCATTTCATTCATACTTATTCCAAATGCTCCATCACCTGCAAAACCAATTACTGGTGTATCTGGACATCCAATTTTTGCACCTAAAATTGATGGAAAACCATATCCACATGGACCAAATAATCCCGGGGCTAAATATTTTCTTCCTTTTTCAAATGTTGGATAGGCATTTCCAATTGCACAATTATTTCCAATGTCACTTGAAATAATTACATCCTCAGGCATCCCAGCTTGTATTGCTCTCCAGGCTTGTCTAGGAGACATTCTGTCTGCATCTCTTTCCCTCGCCTCTTTATTCCAAACTGTTCCTTCATCATCATCCTCATGATCTAGACTTGATAATTTTTGTAACCATGCAGATTTAGTTTGATGAATAATATCTTTTCTTTTTTGTCTATCCTTATCACCTGCGGTTGGAGAAAGTCGACTAAGTAATTGTTGAGCAACTAATTTTGCATCTCCACAGATTCCAACTGAGACTTTTTTAGTTAGACCAATACGATCTGAATTCATGTCTACTTGGATAATGCTTGCATCTTTTGGCCAATAATCCATGCCATAACCTGGTAGAGTTGAAAAAGGATTAAGTCTTGTACCTAGTGCCAAAACAACATCCGCTTGTTTAATTAATTCCATTGCAGCTTTTGAGCCATTATAGCCCAGTGGTCCAGCTGCTAAAGGGTGACTTCCTGGAAAACTATCATTGTGTTGGTAACCTGAACAGACTGGAGAGTCTAATTTCTCTGCAAGTTTTTTACAATCATCAATAGCTCCTCCAATAACAACACCTGCTCCTGATAATATAACTGGAAACTTTGAATTAGATAATAAGTCTGCGGCTTTTTTTATTGCATCCACTCCACCAGCTTGTCTTTCTAGTCTAACAATTGGTGGAAGATCAATATCAATAACTTGAGTCCAATAATCTCTTGGCACGTTAATTTGTGCTGGAGCTGAACCCCTTATAGCTTTTTCAATAACTCTATTTAATACTTCAGCCATTCTTGAGGGATCTCTAACTTCTTCTTGATAACAAACCATATCTTTAAATAAATTCATTTGCTCAACTTCTTGAAAACCTCCTTGACCCATAGTCTTATTGGCAGCTTGAGGAGTTACTAATAAAAGAGGAGTATGATTCCAATAAGCTGTTTTAATTGGTGTCACCAATCCAGTGATTCCAGGACCATTCTGAGCAATAACCATTGACATTTTTCCTGTAGCTCGTGTGTAACCATCTGCAATTAATCCACCATTAGTTTCATGAGCAACATCCCAGAATGTTATACCAGCATCTGGAAATATATCTGAGATTGGCATAAAGGCTGAACCAATAATTCCAAATGCGTGTTCAATTCCATGCATTTGTAAAACTTTTACAAAAGCTTCTTCTGTTGTCATTTTTGTCATAAAACTAAACCTCTTTAATATGTAAATTTATTGCTATTAAAATTCGTTTGTTAATTTTAGCGATTAATATATAAGATTTTAGAAAATTCAAACAAACAAATCGACACCGCATATGGCTACAGATATTATAATACATGACAAAAAAGATAACGTAGGTGTAGTAGTAATAGAAAAAATCACCCCAAAGCAAGATTGTTCTTGCTGGATAATGGAGGATGATAGTACGATAAATATACAATCATTAGATGAAATACCCTTAGGTCATAAAATTGCTATGACTGACCTTAATGAAGGTGATACAATTTTAAAATATGGTCATGATATTGGTAAAGTTGTTAAATCAACAAGAAAAGGTGAGCATGTACATGTTCATAACGTAAAAACTAAAAAGTGGTAATATAATGGAAATTCCAAAAAGTTTTTTAGGTTATAAAAGAGAAAATGGCAGGACTGGTACAAGAAATCATGTGATTATTCTTCCTGTCGATGACATATCAAATGCATGCGCTGAAGCAGTAGCAAACAATATTAAAGGAACCATTGCTCTTCCCCATTCTTATGGAAGACTTCAGTTTGGTGCTGATTTAGAACTTCATTTTAGAACTATGATTGGGACTGGCTGTAACCCAAATGTTGCTGCTGTGATTGTTATAGGAATTGAACCTAAATGGACAAAAAAAATAGTTGATGGAATAGCTAAAACTGGAAAACCAGTTGAAGGATTTCATATTGAAAGAACTGGAGACATCGGTACAACGATGAAAGCTTCTAAAAAAGCACAAGAGTTTGTCATGTGGGCATCTGAGAAACAAAGAGAAGAATGCCCTTTAAGTGATTTATGGATATCAGTAAAATGTGGAGAGTCTGACACTACATCAGGCTTAGCATCAAATCCAACAGTTGGAAATCTAATGGATAAATTAGAACCCTTGGGTGTTCACTTATGTTTTGGAGAAACTTCTGAACTTACTGGAGCTGAAAGAGTTTGTGCTGAAAGAGGAGCAACCAAAGAGGCTTCAGATAAATTCATGAAAACATGGAATGCATATAATGATTTTATTTTAAAAGAAGCTACAGATGATCTGTCTGAAAGTCAGCCAACAGCTGGAAATATTGCTGGTGGATTGACCACAATTGAAGAGAAAGCGTTTGGAAATTTCCAAAAAATAGGAAATTGTAAATTTATCGATGTCCTTGAACCAGCAGAAGAACCAACTAAAGGAAAAGGCTTGTACTTTATGGATACATCTTCTGCAGCAGCAGAATGTGTGACACTTCAAGCAGCTGCAGGTTTTAATATTCATTTGTTTCCAACAGGACAAGGTAACATTGTTGGGAATCCAATTGAGCCAGTTATTAAACTAACAGCAAACCCCCTAACTGTTAAAAGTATGGGTGAACACATTGATTGTGATGTATCAAAAATACTGTCAAGAGAAATGAATTTATCAGAAGGTGGTGATGAATTAATTAAAACAACATTAAGAGTTGCCAACGGACGATTAACATGTGCTGAAGCTTTAGGTCACAAAGAGTTTGTTATGACTAAACTTTACAGAAGTGCCTAATTATTTTTTAATTTCATGAATTATAAAAAGTACTTGGTATTAATACCAGGTATAATTTTAGCATTCGTCCTCTACACTTTATCGCAAGGAATAAATAACATCATTGGAATAGAATTATTGGGTTATGAAAAAAGCCCTATTTCTACAGCAATGATTGCAATATTAACTGGTATGATGTTTGGAAACATATTTCAAATTAGAGAAATTTTTTTAAAAGGTTTAGACTTTACTCAAAAAAATATTTTAAAGCTGGGTATTATTTGTTTAGGAATTCAATTAAAACCTTTTGAATTTTTAGAATTTGGAAAAATAGCAATACCGTTAATAATAATTTGTATTGCGAGTGTTTTATTAGTTATAAAAATAATTAGTATTAAAATAATAATCCCTAAGCGTATGTCATATCTTATTTCTGTTGGCAGTACAGTTTGTGGTACTACAGCAATAATGGCATTGGCTCCTGTTATAAATGCAAAAAAAAATGAAGTATCTTACGCAATTGCTAATATTACTTTATTTGGTATTCTTTCTATGCTCATTTACCCTTACTTTGCTAATTTTTATTTTAATGGTGAGTCATTATTTATTGGTTTGTTTTTAGGTACTGCTATTCACGAGACTGCTCAAGTTGCCGCTGCTGGACTAATTTATGACCAACAATTTAACAGTCCTGAAACTTTAAATATTTCAACAGTGACTAAATTAATTAGAAATACGTTTTTAATAATTATGATCCCCCTATTTGCCTATCTGTATTCAAAAGGTCAAATTAAAAAGAGAAAATACTCAATTATTAGTATTTTTCCATACTTTGTATTAGGTTTTATAGCGATGATAATATTCAGAAATTTAGGTGATCACGTATTTTTTGTTAACCAAAACGAAATTTGGTCAAGTACAGTAGAAAATATAAAAATTTTATCTAAAATTTTTTTAACAATGGCAATGGCCGCAATAGGTCTTTCTACCAATTTCAGAGATATTAAAAATATGGGTTATAAACCTTTTCTGGTTGGTTTTATTGCTATGGCAACAATTGGATTAATTTCAATTGTTACAATAGAAATATTTGTAAATTATTTTATTTAGATCTAATAAGTAATTTTATTTTTAGATTTGACACAAATTTCCTAATGAATGCTGCAGCAACTCCCAAAATAATAGCGAACATAATTGTGAATAAACCATAAAAAAATGGCATCTCATTTGAAAAATCAATAATAAATTCTGAAAAAAAGTTTAGGTCTTTATTTGTATTTGATTGAACATTATTTAAAATTTCATTTGCAAAGAAAGTGTCGTAGGCAATAGCTATTCCAACAATTAATAATAAAATTGCAAGTAAAGCTCGTAATCCAGAGCTATCAATTCTCTCACCAAGTTTTTGACCTACTTGAACACCAATTATTGAGCCTATAACCAACATTAGAACTAAAAGTAAATCTATTGATCCATAATTAAATGAGTGTAAGAAAGTGACTATTACACTTACAAAAATTGTTACAAACAAAGAAGTTCCTGGAACTAATTTTGTAGGCATTTTAATTATATAAATCATTGCAGGAACAAGTATGAAAGCACCACCAATTCCCATAATAGCCGCAATAAATCCAACAACAAGTCCTATAAAAATTGGAGTAAAAATACTCTCATACAATTTTGATTTAGGAAATCTCATTCTAACTGGAAGACCATGTATCCAATAATGTACATGCGCTTTTTTTTTAGCTAAAACATTTCTTTTTGCCTGATCTATTTCTCTTAAACTTTCAACAAGCATCAAAGTTCCAATGATAGCTAAAATATACATATAGGCTAATGAAATTACAGTATCTATTTTTCCAATACCTTTAAAATATGAGAATGTATAAATTCCTACTGTGGTCCCAATTGCACCACCAATAACTATTATGAAACCCATTTTATAATCTAAAATATTTTTTAAATAATAAGTGGTTGATCCAGATACAGAAGTAGCTAAAATATTGTTAGCCTCATTTGCAACAGCATAAGCAGGGGGGATACCTAAAAAAATAAGAAACGGTGTCATTAAAAAACCACCTCCAACTCCAAATAATCCTGAGAGAACTCCAACAATTGCACTTAATAAAAGTATTTCTATAGGATTTACAAATACTTGTGCTATTGGTAAAAATACTTCCATAAAACTTAAAAAATGCGACTAAAAAAAAACTTAGTTAAAAGTAACAAAAGTTCCAACTAAAATTACACCCCAGTAAGCAAGTAAACTCATTAAAATACCTGCTTTAACGTATGATGATTTTAATCTAGGGAGTTTATTTAAAATTTTTATTTCTGAAATGTGCATTTATTATGTGATTACACCCACGATAATATTTGTCAAATAAATACTTAATTAATTGAAGATTTTTTATTTTAATAAATTGTAGCCCCAAATACTTTTACTACATTATCTTCAACTCCGAGCACGAGCCTACCTAAAAACTCACCTGAGATTTCTTTATTGGTTTGTTTAATTAATACAGTGACATGAATTCCTCTTCTGAGGCAGCCAAAAGGCTCGAAAGTTTCATTTAAATTAGTAATGATCTTATTATTGGCCCACTGCTTACCAAGTTCTACTTCATTGGCTCCAAACAACATTTGTGTTGAAAAATCTTTTGTAAATCCACCATAATCTTTTAAATTAGATGACCTAACTAAATTAACCCAAATAGGCTTTGCCAATTCATATATCTCATCATCATTTTTCGATAAAATATCCATAAACTAAATTAAGAATTTTCTAAGAAGCTTTTTTCTTCTCATTCTCGTCCACGATATGGTAGACAGGAACTTTTTCCATACTAAATTTGCCGGTATTAGGATCTCTTCTAGAAACAGTTAAACAGTGCCAATTATCATCATCAAGTTTCATATGATCACCTCTATAATAATAACCAGGCCATCTGGTTTCTTCCCTAAACATAGTATGTTCTGTTACGCATTGTGAAGTCAAAGCTCTATGTTTTAACTCCCAAGCTCTCATTAATTGGTGATAATCTTCAGCTCCTACGTTTTCTAGATCCTCTTCTAACCAAGTTAAAAGTTCTAAACCTCTTTTAAGCATATTAGCGTTTGTCATATAATTAGTGGCTATTCCGCCAACATATTCATCCATTATTCTCTGTAAACGCTGTAAACCTTGGATTGGAGAAATATAACTTGGAGAAACAGTTCCCCCAGTAATTTCATTTTGAGCTACTTTGTAAGTTTCTAGTGGTTTATACACTTTAGACTTAAAATCTTCACATTGTTTATCAGTTACCATCAAGCCTTCTGCTTTTTTGTCCTCAATATATTTAACTGCAGCTTTTGCAGCTAATCTACCTTCGGTAAATGAACCTGAGGAAAATTTGTGAGCACTTCCACCAACGGTATCACCTGCTCCAAATAATCCATCAATTGTAAGCATTCTATTATAACCCCAAAAATACTCTGGAGGAGATAAATCCTCAGGCCCACTAACCCAAGCTCCTGAACAAGTAGCATGGGAACCCATAACGTATGGCTCAGATGTCGTTAACTCAGGATTTGTATATTTTGGATCAATATTTTGTGAAGCCCATACTACAGCTTGACCAACTGTCATACCTAAAAAGTTTTCCCATCCAACAGTTTCTAAATGTGGATCCTGGAAAGCTTCAGTTGTAACCATATGAATTGGTCCTCCGCCTGCCATAGTCTCTTGAATAAAAGCATGATTTCTAAGACATGTTGGAGTTGGATGGTGATCGATATATTCTCCAACTAGTTCTTTAGTTTGATCGTACCATTTCTTCTCATAATTTTCACCATTTGCATTTTGAGTATAAGTTTTTAAATGTAAAAAATAAGCTCCTACTGGCCCATATCCATCTTTAAATCTACATAAGACGATTCTGTTTTCCATTTGTGTCATTTTAGCTCCAGCTGCAATTGGTAAGGCATAAGCTGAACCATTGCTCCATGGGGCATACCACGTCCTACCCATACCTTCTCCTACAGCTCTAGGTTTAAATATATGAGAAGCACCACCAGCAGCAACTATTACAGCTTTTGCTCTAAAGACATGAAAATCTCCAGTTCTCATATTAAATCCGACAGCACCACCTACTCTATTTTCTTGGGACTCATCCATTAATAAGTGAGTAATCATTATTCTATTATAAATTTTATCAGCTGATTTCTTTGCAGCTTCGGCAACAATTGGTTTGTAGCTCTCTCCATGAATCATGATCTGCCATTTACCTTCTCTGAGGTATCTTCCAGTCTCCTCATTTTTCATCATTGGAAGACCCCATTCATCAAACATATGAACTGTTGAGTCTACATGACGAGCCATATCATATCCTAAATCTTCCCTCACCATTCCCATAAGATCGTTTCTTGCGTAACGTACGTGATCTTCAGGTTGGTTTTCACCCCACTGCATTCCCATATAACAGTTAATTGCATAAAGACCTTGGGCAACGGCTCCACTTCTATCAATATTTGCTTTTTCAACACAAATAATTTTCATATCTCTACCCCAGTGCCTAGCTTCAAAAGTAGCACCTGTTCCAGCCATACCACCACCAACAACTAGTACATCGCAATCTTCGTAATGTGTTTTATGCTTAGCCATTAGTAGTAAACTCCTTTTTTAAATGAGTCTTTTGGAACAGCGGGTAATTCGCCATTAATGTTAAGTCCTTCTGGTTCGGTGTAAAGTCTTTGAGAATTTAACTCACCTTGTTTTATTTTTTCACCTTCAGCAAGTTTTGGAATAAACTTACCCCATGGCTTTGTTGTTATTGGTGAAACAAAATCCTTCGTAGTACCATTTCTAAATTTTATCTTCCAGGAAATTGTACCTTTTTCCTCCTCTCTTCTAACTCTCACGCTGTGACCCATCGGAGCAAAATCAGCATATCCTCTAACATCTATAGCATGATTAGGGCAAGCTTTTACGCATGAATAACACTCCCAACAGAAGTTAGGTTCTATATTTTTTGCACGTCTGATATTTTCATCTATGTGCATAATGTCTGATGGACAAATATCTACACAATGTCCACAGCCATCACATCTAGTCATATATACAAAAGTTGACATATTATTTATTCTCCTTATTTAATATTTTCATAATTAATAATGTTTAGGCTCCTCTCTTTTAATACCTAATCCAAACTGTTCAGGTGCCTCAGCTGGTGGTGGTAGATTATCTCTTGATCCATCAGCCTCAGCTAAATTTTTTTGTATTGCAGCTCCAGGCTTATAAAACATATGTGCAAATTTAGACCAATAAATTCCACCAAATAAAATTAAGTTTGCAACTACAAATAAAATTAAAAATAAGTATGACAATCCAACTTGTCCACTAAACTGTGTATAAGACCACAATAAACCAAAAGTTGCGCATGCTAATAATGCCAAAACAAATAAATCTGCTTTAATAATTCTATACCAAGGATGTGCCTCAGCAGAAACATCAACTCTTAAAAAAAACCAAAACCAATATCCACCAACACAAGTTAGTACCGCACCTACGTGCCATATAATTGACCAGGTATTTGAAGATGGCTTATTTGAACCTGTATAAAAAAAAACTAAAGCAGCAGATGCCACCCAAAATAAAATTGTACCATACATTCCAAGCAAATGTGCTAGTCTTCTTTTTCCGAATCCTAATTCAGATGTTGTACCAATATCATATACAGTTGTTTTTGCTACAATCGATACTTTTTCTCCCACTCCTAATTCTTTCGTAGCATTAAGTTTTGCTTTTTTAGCATTATTAAAGAAATATGTTAAATTTCTATGAGAAATCATTTGAATAATTGTTCCACCTGCAATTAATACTATCATTGCAATGATAAAACCTTGCATTGCAAGTGGTGAAACGGTTTCAGCCAATACAGAAAATGGATTTGTGCTAAACATTTACCCTTAAATTAAATTATTTTGATTAAACTTCAAAGATTTTCTAGTCTAGATAAATCATCAGATCAACCAAAACTATTGGTTATTTTGTCCATAATAACAACTTACAATTTATATTTTACGCGTGTAGTGTTGATTTTTGGGAATTACAGATCTTACACCTCCTTGAGGATTATGGACATCACCTTTCCTCCTTGGAATCAAGTGGATGTGGCAATGCATAATAGATTGACCTGAAATTTTTCCAACATTTGTTCCAATATTAAATGCCTCAACAGTTTTATCTTTTTCAACTATTTCTTTCTTAACTACTTTAATTAAATTGTTGCATGCTATTAACTCCTCATCCGATAAATCAAAATAATTATTTATATGTCTTTTAGGTATAATCAAACAATGAAGATCTGAAACTGGATAAGTATCATAACTTGCATAAGCAAGATTATTTTCATATGCAACACCGCTTTTTTTTGAATTACAAAATAGACATGGGTTATTTAGATCTTTTAACATTTATTTATATTTTGGATAATTTTTTAATGCTTGTAAATAATATTTTTTAAGTAAATTATAAATTTTTAAACTTTGTCTTTGCCATCTAACATCATCAATTGTTTTAACAGAGGCTACACCTTTACCAGAGCCAATTAATACAATTTCATTAATCCACAAAGATATTTATCATTTAATTAAAATTAACATCAATACAAAAAAAAATTATAATCATTTATTAAGAGTTGCTTTAAATAAAAAAATAATATCAATATCTTTAAGAAAAAGAATTGAACCCAAACTGGATTTTAATTTAAAGCTAGTAAAACTAAAAAGAGAAAAACCAGAATTTAAAAACTTAAAGTATAAACAAATTTTAAAATAT
>CABZJV010000001.1 GCA_902526115.1 uncultured Pelagibacteraceae bacterium | reverse complement strand
TTACTTATCTTTAATGAATACTCCTTCTCAAATATTCGAAATGTTTCCTTTTATTTTTTTAATATCAACACAATTTTTTTTTATTAAACTTTTTAACAATAATGAGATTAATATATTTAAATATTCAGGACTAAATAATTTAAGAATTATTAATATTTTAAGTATTTTAAGTTTTTTTATAGGAATTTTAATAATAACCTTGTTTTATAATTTCTCATCAAATCTTCAGAAACATTATTTGGAGATCAAAAATCAATACTCTGGTGATAAATCTTATCTTGCCGTTATAAACAAAAATGGTTTGTGGATAAAAGATATAGTTAATAAAAATATTAATATTATTAATTCGGGTGGTATGGAAAATAATTTTCTTACAAGTACATTTATAACAACATTTGATGAAAATTACGAACCAATTAGAAATATAAAAAGTAACAAAATAGATATTACAAATAATAATTGGTTAATTTACGATGCAATTTTTTTTGAAGAAAATGAAAAGAAGAATATTGAGATATTTGAATTTCAGAGTAATTTTAATTTAAAAAAAATAAAATCTTTATTTTCAAATTTATCTTCTTTATCAATTTTTCAACTACTAGATCTAAGAGATAATTATAAAGCGCTTAATTACTCCATTGTAGAAGTTGACATACAATTAAACAAAATATTCACCTATCCTATTTACTTGGTGATGATGACTATTATTTCCTCTATAATTATGTTTAACACTAAAAGATTTAAAAGTAGCACACTTAAAATTGTTATTGGATTATTTTTTTCAGTAATTATTTATTATATAAGTAATTTTTTTAATGTAATGGGAAATACAGAAAGAATTTCTTTATACGTTGCTATATGGTCTCCTATATTATTTCTTACTACTATAAATTCTTTAATGCTTCTGCGTATAAATGAGAAATAATTTTTTTAAATTAATAATTTGTATTTTGATAAACATATTTATTTTTAATCCTCTATATGCTGTAGATGAATTAGAGTTTAATATTACAGAAATTGATATAACTGAAAATGGAAATTTAATACTTGGATCAAAAGGTGGTAAAGCAGTTACTACAGATGGTTTCGAAGTTATCGCAGAAAATTTTATTTACAATAAATTGACAAATATTTTAGAGGTTTATGGTGATGTTAAACTAATTAGTAAAGAGGATGATGTTGTTATATTTTCAGATAAAGCAACATATTTTAAAAATAGTGAAATTATTTTTACAGAAGGAAACTCAAAGGCCATAAATGATATTTATGAAATTACAGCTACAAATTTTAAATTTAAAAAAAAAATTAATGTTCTAGAAGCTGAACAAAATGTTAAATTTATTGATAAAGAAGATAATATTTTTATTTTTTCAGACAAAGCAACCTACTTAAAAAATGATGAGATAATTTTTACAGAGGGTAGCACAAAAGCTTTAGTTGATAATATGTATAAATTTGATTCAAAAGATGTAAATTATTTAAAAAATATCCAACAATTAAACTCAAAAAATAAATCAACTATTAAAGATGAGAATGGGAACATATATAAAGTTGATAATTTCACTTATCAAATTGATAAAAAACTTTTAAAAGCCAAAAATGTAAATGTTTTAGCTATAGTCGGTAAAGATAAACAAGACAAATATTTTTTTTCTGAAGGATTTTTTGATTTCGCTAAAGACACTTTCATTTCTAAACAAACAAAAATTAAAGTACATAAAAGTGTATTTGATGATGAAAAACAAGATCCAAGAATATACGGAAGTTCTTCTTATGGTGATGTCAATTCAACAGTAATTAATAAAGGAATTTTTACAAGTTGCAGCCTTAATAACAACTGTCCACCATGGAGTATAAAATCAGAAAAAATAATACATGACAAAGTTAAGAGAGATATGATTTATAAAAATGCTATTTTAAAAATTTATGATGTTCCAGTTTTATATTTTCCTAAATTTTTTCACCCTGACTCAACTGTAAAAAGAAGATCTGGTTTTTTACAGCCACAATTAAATAACCATAGAATATTAGGTTCTTCAATTTATATTCCTTACTTTAGAACATTTGGAGATGATCAAGATTACACTTTCAAACCTACTTTATTTGAGGATAAAATAATTTTGCAAAATGAATTCCGAAAAGTAACAAAAAATACATCATTAATAACGGACTTTAGTTTAACAAAAGGATATAAATCTTCGGTTAATAATAAAAAAAAGAACATCAATCATCTTTTTTTAAAGTACGAGAATAACCTGAATTTATCTGGTTATTTATCAAGTAAATTTGATGCAAAAATTGAGAGAGTAAATAACGATACTTATCTGAAAGTATTTCAAAATAATCTTTTTAGAAGTCCCGTCATGCCCGCAAATAGAGATGTTATGGTTTCAGAATTAAATTTAGATTTTGACCATAATAATTATGATTTGACTACAGGAATACAAGTCTTTGAAAACTTGGGTTTAGCTCATAGTGATAGATATCAATATGTTCTACCTTCATATGAATTTTCAAGAAGTATAGATTTAAAAAATTTAAATGGATCACTAAATTTTATTTCGTCTGGGAGCAATAGACTAAAGGATACAAATAATTTAAGAACATCCGTTGTCAATGATTTTGAATTTAATTCTATAAATTATCTAACTAATAACGGATTTGTTAATAATTTTAAAATATATTTAAAAAATCTTAATTCTTTAGGAAAAAATGATGCTACATATAAATCTAGTCCAAGTGTAGAAGCAATGAGTATTGCTGAAATTAGAACAAGTTTGCCAATGATTAAAAAAAATAATTCAAGTAATGAGACACTCACGCCTAAAATTTCCTTTAGAGTAAACCCTGGAAATAATATGAAAAATCATAGTACATCTAATAAACTTTTGGACCCGAATAATATATTTCAGATGAACAGGCTAGGATTGAGTGATTCTTTTGAGGCTGGAAAGTCTTTAACATTCGGTATCGACTATAAATTTGATATTATTGAAAATGATTTAATCGATATGGATAATTCAGATGATGATGTAGCTCCAAAAGACAAATTTCTTGAATTCAAACTTGCTACAGTTTTGAGAGACAGAGAAGAAACTGAAATACCAATCAGTTCAACTATAGATAAAAAAAACTCTGGTTTATTTGGATCAGTTGATAATAATTTGTTCGAAAATTTAGAATTAGGATATGATTTTATAATAAATAATAATTACGATAATTTTGATTCACATACATTAAGTTCTAAATTTTCAGTAAATAATTTTATTACAGAATTTGATTATGTCGAAAGAAGCAGTAATCTTGGTTCGGATCACGTAATTTCAAACAAAACATCTTACGAAATTGATGAAAATAATATTTTATCTTTTTCTACTAGAAGAAACAAAGAAATTAATCTAACAGAATATTATGATTTAAGCTATGAGTATAAAAATGATTGTTTAACAGCAGGTATTAAGTATAATAAAATATTTTACCAGGACAATGATTTAAAACCTTCGGAAAACTTATTTTTCACTATAACACTTGTACCATTAACCACGTATGAGCGAATAATTTATGAAAATTAATTTAAAAATATTGTTAATTATATATGCATTTATTTTTTTATTTCAAAATAGTATATCAGCTTTGGAAAATAAAATAATCCTTCGAGTTAATGATGAGATTATAACAAGTATTGATATCTCAAATGAAATAAAATATCTAAGTACACTGAATCCAAGTATAAATAAACTTAAAGAAAATGAAGTTTACGAAATTTCTAAAAAATCTCTCATAAATGAAAAAATAAAAGAAAACGAAATTCAAAAAAATTTTGAAAATACAAACCTACCAGAGAAATTTATAGAGCAATTATTAACCAATGTTTATTCTAAATTAGGAATTATATCTTTAGAAGAATTCAAAATATACTTAAAAAATAACCAGATAAAATATGAAACAGTGGTAGGTAAAATCCAAACTGAAGCTCTTTGGAATGAGTTGGTTATTGCAAAATTTTCTAAAAGTTTGAAGGTTAATGAAAACCAGCTAAAAAAAGTAATAAAAAAAAATCAAATCATTAAACAATATTTGATGTCAGAAATATTCTTTGAAGTTGATAACATAAAAAATTTTGAAAATAAATATAACGAAATCAGTGAAAATATAAAAATAATAGGATTTGAAAATGCAGCTCTTAAATACAGTACATCTCAAACATCAAATATGGGAGGAAAGTTGGATTGGATTAATGAAAATTCTATGAATAAAAGTATACAAGAAATTGTTAGTAAAACAAAAATTAATGAAGTAACTAAACCAATGCCAGTAGCTGGTGGTTATTTAATTCTAAAAATTAATGATATTAAGACAGTCGAGAGAAAATTAGATTTTGAACAAGAGTTAAAAAAATTAATTAGATCGGCTAAAAATTATCAATTAAATCAATTTTCAAAAATATATTTTAATAAGATAAAAAAAGATATTCGAATAAATGAGTCCTAAAAATTATATATTAGTTGTAGCGGGAGAGCCAAATAGTGTATTTCTTGAAATTTTCTTTAAATCAATTGAAAAGATAAAAATTAAAAAACCATTAGTTTTAATTGCATCTCATAAACTTGTTAAACTTCAAATGAAAAAATTTGGTTACAAAAAACAAATCAAAATAATTAACCCAAATTTATCTTTAAATATTAAACTTGATAATAATTATATTAATTTAATAAATATAAATTATGATGTGACAAAAGCATTTGAAAGTATTTCAGCTAAGTCCAATAACTATATCAACAATTGTTTTAAAATTGCTTTTAAAGTTATCAAAGAAAATAAAATTAAAAAATTTATTACTGGTCCTATAAATAAAAAAACTTTTTTAAATAAGAAATATTTAGGAATTACTGAGTATATTTCAGAAAATTTTAAAATAAAAAAAAAAGCAATGCTTATCTATAATAAAAAATTATCTGTCTGTCCGGTCACAACACATCTTCCACTTAAATTAGTATCAAAAAAAATAAGTGGAAAATTAATTATAGAAAAAATTGAGCTAATAGAAAAATTTTACAAAAAACTTAATATGAAACCTAAAATTGCGGTTCTTGGTTTAAATCCACACTGTGAGACGGTGTCAAAATTTAATGAAGATGCAAAAATTATAAAACCTGCAATCAAAAAACTTAAAAAAAAAAGATACAATATTTATGGTCCTTTTCCTGCAGATACTATTTTTTTAAAAAAAAACAGAGAACAGTTCGATGTTATTATTGGCATGTATCATGACCAGGTGCTCACACCTTTAAAAACAATTTTTGAGTATGATGCTATAAATATAACACTTGGATTGCCATTTATGCGTGTTTCTCCAGACCATGGTCCAAACGAAAAAATGTTAGGAAAAAATATTTCTAATCCTTTAAGTTTGATTAAAGCAATTTCATTTTTGGATAAATATTGATTAAAGCTAAAAAAAGTTTAGGTCAAAATTTTCTTATTGATCCAATAATTTTAAATAAAATTGTAGAGTTGGTTAATATAAAAAATAAAGCAGTTTTAGAAATTGGACCTGGAACTGGAAACCTAACTGATTATATTTTAAAAAAAAAACCAAAAAAACTTATAGTAATAGAAAAAGATAATTTTTTAGCTTTTAATTTACAAAGTAAATTTAACGAACAAATAAATATAATAAATAAAGATGTGTTAGAAATAAATGAACTTTTGCTTTGTGAAGAAAAGTTAATAGTTTTTGGCAATTTACCTTATAATATTTCAACAGAAATATTGAGTAAGTGGGTAACAAATATTAACAATAAATTTTGGTTTGATACTCTTATATTGATGTTTCAAAAGGAAGTGGCTGACAGAATAATCGCAAAATTTAATACACCTAATTATGGTAGACTATCAATTTTATCAAATTGGAAATTAAATATTAAGAAAATTTTAGATGTTGATCCTGAATCATTTTCACCAAAGCCTAAAATTAAAAGTACAATATTACTATTTGTTCCTAAAAACAATTTTCATAAAATTAAAGATCCTAAAAATTTGGAAAAAATAACTAGAATTTTTTTTAGCCATAGACGAAAAATGTTGAAAAAACCATTTAACCAAGTTTTTAATGGTGATCAAAAAATTTTAGAAAAACTAAATTTTAATTTAAATATGAGACCTCAAAATTTAGATTATGAAACCTATTACAAGCTGGCACAAGAGTATGAAAAGTTAACTAGTTAAAGTCTCAACGTGTTTTCTAATGTACTCTAGATCATAATCTTTTGAACCGTTTTCAATTTCTGCAAATATTAATTTTTTAATTTTAGAAAAACAACTATCAAGTTTTTCATTTATAATAACGTAATCATAATTTATCCAATGTAGCACATCTCTCTCAAATTGCATCATTCTCTCATCTGCAATTAATTTATCTTTCATATCTCTATTTGACAATCTATCAAACAATACTTGTTTACTTGGTGGTAAAATAAAAAATGTTATTAGCTTGTAATCTAATTTTTTATTCTTTATCTGATCAGCTCCCTGCCAATCAATATCAAAAAGAACGTTCTTACCCTCATTTAACTTATTTATAACAGGTGTTCTAGTTGTTCCATAAAAATTATCGAATACTTTTGCGTATTCTAAAAATTCTTGATTATTAATTAATCTTTTAAATTCAGCCTCATCAATAAAAAAATAATCTTCATTAAATTTTTCATTATGTCTTGGTTGACGAGTTGTGTGTGATATTGAAATATCAAAGTTATCTAATTTAGATAACATTTTTACTAAAGTCGTTTTGCCCGCTCCTGAAGGAGAGGATAAAATTATCATTACCCCTTCTTTTTTTGAGGGCATTTAATTTTTTAGTTTACTTTTCCTTCGATAAATTTAACTGCATCACCTACAGTTAAAATTTTCTCGGCTTCACTATCTGAAATTTCAGATCCAAACTCTTCCTCAAAAGCCATCACTAATTCCACTGTATCTAAACTATCTGCACCTAAATCGTCTATGAAACTTGAATCTTCAGTTACTTTTGCTTCGTCGATACCTAAGTGATCAGCTACGATTTTTTTAACCTTACTTGAAACGTCTTCTGACATATTGATCCTTTTTGTTATAAATTGTTAATAGTTTAAAAACCTATTTTGTCAAGACATATACAATCCACCGTTAACATGCAAAGTTTCTCCATTAATGTAGTCTGATTGGTTAGAACACAAAAAAAGCACTGCATTCGCCACATCATCTGTCTCCCCTAGACGAGCTGATGGAATTTTTGAGATTATAATATCTTTAAATTTCTGATCTAATTTTTCAGTCATATCAGTTTTTATATAGCCAGGAGATATACAGTTAATATTAATATTTTTTTTTCCATATTCAATTGCTAAGCTTTTTGACATAGCAATAATTCCTGCCTTGGATGCTGTATAGTTTGCTTGACCCAAATTACCTGTATGGCCTACTACAGAGGTTATATTAACAATTTTCCCAAATTTATTTTTAAGCATTTTTTTTATTGCAAACTTAGTTGTTAAAAATGTGGATGTTAAATTTATGTCTATAACTTTTTGCCATTCTTCTAAGTTCATTCTAATCGCTAGATTATCTTGGGTAATTCCAGCATTGTTTATAAGACAATCTAAACTTCCACCTAGATGATTAGTGGCATTTTCAATAAATTCTTCAACCATCTCTGTTCGGGAAATATCAAAATTTAAAATTTTTAAGTTTTGGAAATTAGATTTTAATTCATTTAATTTTTCAACTTTTGTACCTGAGGCTAATATATTTGCACCAGTCTCATACAAAGTTTTTATTATAGAGTTACCAATTCCACCTGTTGCACCTGTAACAATTATATTTTTTCCACTTAAACCGCTCATAATTTTAAATTTTTAATATCTTCATGATTATTTATTGTATCTATTTTAACATCCTTATTTATTCTTTTTACTAATCCAGATAAAACTTTTCCTGGTCCTATTTCAATAAAATGAGTTACACCATTTTTTATCATATTTATTATACTTTCTCTCCATCTTACTCTATTTTCTATTTGTTTAATTAACAAATCTTTCAATTCTTCTAAACTTAATATTGGTTCAGAAGTAACGTTAGATATTAACTTTTTTTCAGAATTCTTAAAAGTTAGTTTATTCAACTCTTCTTTCATAATTATTGTAGCATTATGCATTAAACTACAATGAAATGGTGCACTAACTGGCAGCTTAATTGTTTTAATTGAATTTTCCTTTAGAATTTTATCTAGCATCTCTAGGTCATTAAATTTTCCACTCAAAACTATTTGACTATCTGAGTTATCATTAGCAATTTGTACTTTAATCACTTCTTTATTATCATCTAATATTTTTTCAATTATATCGATATTGGAACCTAAAACTGCTAACATACCTCCCTCTCCTTTTGGAACAGCATTTTGCATGGCATCACCCCTTATCCTCAAAATTTTTAGAGTTTCTGAAAATTTTAAATAACCTGCACAAGATAAAGCAGAATACTCACCTAGCGAATGTCCTGCAAAATATTCTGCATCACCCAAATTGATGTTAAACTCTTTAGTGATTACATTAAATATTGAGTAACTAATCAAGTAAATCGCTGGTTGAGTATTAATAGTTAAATCTAATTTTTCTTTTGGGCCTTCTATTATTAATTTTGATATTGGAAATTTTAATGTTTCATCAGCTTCATGAAACAGTTCTTTTACTATATCAAATTTATCATAAAATTCTTTTCCCATGCCAACTATCTGGGAACCTTGACCTGGAAAAATTACTGAAAACATATAAAAATTAAAAATTTTGACTTTTAACTATTGTAATTAAACTTTTATAATAGTATATCCTCATTTTTTATTAAAAAATTTAGATGAATTTATACGAACATACTATTATCGCAAGACAAGATACTTCTCCAAGCGAGTTGAAGCAATTAACTGATAAATATTCTAAAATTGTTGAAAAATACGATGGAGAAGTTGTAAAAACTGAAAATTGGGGATTAATGAACTTGTCCTATCTTATTAAAAAAAATAGAAAAGGTAGCTATATTCATTTTAAAATTAAAGGAAAAGGTAAAGTCATAGATGAACTGGAAAAAAGTGAGTCAATTGACAATAAACTTCTTAGATATTTAACTGTAAAGGTAAGAAAGTTTGATTTAGACACAGACTATTTTACAAAAAAAATAGATAACGAAAAAAAAGAAAACTTTAAAATTAATGCCTAAAAGACAAAGTGGAAATAAAAAAGGAAAGCAAAGTAATTTTGCAAAATTGAGCATTTTTCAACCCAGTAAATATAAATTTAAAAAAACTTGTCCACTTTCCGTAAAAGGAGCTCCAGTAGTAGATTATAAAAATATTAAATTATTAAAAAAATATGTTTCTGAGAATGGTAAAATTTTACCTTCAAGAATTACTAATGTTTCTCAAAAAAAGCAGAGGGAATTATCTTTATCAATTAAAAGAGCACGAAATTTAGCATTAATATAAAATGAAAGTAATATTATTAGAAAACGTCAAAAGAGTTGGAAATATTGGAGAAGTTATTGATGTAAAAAGAGGTTTTGCAAGAAACTTTTTAATAGCTAACCATAAGGCTCTTTATGCATCAAAAGAAAATGTAAGAGAAGTGGAGAAGATAAAAGCTGATTTATCTAAAAAAGATAATGAGAAGAAAAAAGAGGCTTCTAAGATAGCTGAACAAATTAATGGAAAAGAATATTCAGTTAAAAAATTAAGTACAGAAAATAAAGAATTATATGGTTCAGTAAAACCGACTGAAATTGCCAAACTAATCCAAGACGAAAATAAAATAGAAATTAAACCTTCAATGATACAACCTGTTAAAGAGATCAAAGCTCTTGGAACATTTAAAGTTAAAATTTCTTTACACTCTGAAGTTGATGCAGAAATCTTTATAAATGTTTCCTCTGCAGAAATAATTCAGTAATTATACATTTTTTTCCCCAGGAATAATTAAGAATTTAAATAACTATTATTTTATATAAATTGTTAAATATGGAAAATAATTTGAGCTTAGTAAAAAATCAATTTAAGGAACTCCCGAACAATATCGAGGCTGAACAAGCTGTAATAGGATCTATTCTAGTTAACAATGATATATTTGACGAGATAAGTACTATAATTTCAAGTATTAATTTTTATGATCCTATGCACCAAAAAATCTATGAATCAATTGAAAGTCTTATTTATAAAGGAATGCTGGCAAATCCAATTACGTTAAAAAATTATTTTGAAGACGAGAAAGATGATTTAAACATTCCAGAGTACTTAGTTAAGATTACTAAATTTTCAACATCTGTGAGACAAACTGTTGAGTATTCTAAAATTATTTATGACATGTTTGTTCGAAGAGAATTAATAAAAATCTCTGAACAAACTATTGATAGTGCAAAATTAAATGACCTTGATACCAATGGACAAACTATAATAGAAAGTTCAGAAAGATTATTATTTGATTTGGCAGAAAAAGGATCTTTCAACTCTTCTTTAGTAAAGTTTGATGAAGCAATGAAGCAGACCATTGAGATGGCATCTGCTGCTTATAAAAATGAAGAGGGAATTGTTGGTGTTCCAACTGGTCTTAGAGATCTAGATGATAAACTAGGGGGATTGCATCAATCTGATCTAATAATTATAGCAGGAAGACCTTCAATGGGTAAAACTTCGCTTGCAACGAATATTGCATTTAATGCAGCACAAAAATTACAAGATAGTGGAAAAAAATCCTCTATTGCATTTTTTTCACTAGAGATGTCATCAGAACAACTTTCAACTAGAATAATTTCAGAACAAGCAAGAATTAGCTCAAATGATATTAGAAGAGGAAGAATTTCTGATGATCAATTTGATAAATTTTTAGAAACGTCAAAAAATATTTCTGAACTTCCGCTTTATATTGATGAAACACCAGCAATTACAATTGCTGCATTAAGTAATAGAGCAAGGCGTATCAAAAGACTATTTGGTCTTGATATGATTGTAGTTGATTATATTCAGCTAATGAGAGGTACTACGTTTAACAAAGATGGCAGAGTACAAGAAATCTCACAAATTACTCAAGGTCTAAAAGCAATTGCCAAAGAGCTTTCTGTTCCAGTAGTAGCTCTATCTCAATTATCAAGACAAGTTGAGCAAAGAGACGACAACAAACCACTTTTATCAGATTTAAGAGAATCAGGTTCAATTGAACAAGATGCTGATGTTGTTATGTTTGTATATAGAGAAGCATATTATTTACAAAGAAAAGAGCCAAGGGCAGCCACAGTTGAACATGCAGAATGGCAAGCAAAAATGAATGAAGTTGCACATCTTGCTCAACTTATTATTGGGAAACAAAGACACGGTCCAATAGGTAACGTAACTCTTGAATTTGAAGAAAGATTTACAAAATTTAAAGATACTCAAACTAATTAATTTCCAATATAAAAGAGCTAATGTTGGCTCATATGTATCAAAACATTATTCTAAAAAACCCTAAAGCAATACTTGTATTACTAATAATCACCATCTTAAGTTTTGGTTATAATACAAAAGATTTTAGATTAGATGCATCCTCAGAGACATTATTGATCGATGGCGATCCAGATTTAGCCTATCTAAAAGAAATTTCTGAAAGATACGGATCTAGAGAGTTTTTAATTCTTACTTATACACCTTATCAAGGGATGGTCACTGATACATCAATTAATAATTTGCTGAGTTTAAAATATAAAATTCAAAGTTTGAATTGGGTTCATAGTGTTGTAACTCTCTTGGATATACCATTGTTAAATAATTCTAATGCCCCGCTCCAAGAAAGATTAGAAAGTTTTAAAACTTTAAAAGACGAAGATGTTGATAAAGATAGAGGATTTAAAGAAATTCTTAATAGTCCTGTATTTAGAAACTTTGTTATTAGTGAAGATGGTAAAACAAGTGGTATAATTGTTTATATTAAACAACCTCAAAAACTTGAAAACATTGAAAGTAAATCAAAAGAGGAAATAGAAAATTATAAAGATCAAATCAAAAAACAAAATCATCAAAATATATTAGAGATCAGACAAGTCATTCAGAGCTATGGTGATGTAGGCAAGATTTATTTAGGTGGCATACCAATGATTGCTGATGACATGATGACTTTTATTAAAAGTGACATTTTGGTTTTTGGTATAGGTGTTTTATTATTTATTGTTGCAACTCTATGGTTTGTTTTTAGGAAACTTATCTGGATAATAGTTCCAATTAGTAGCTGTATAGCTTCAGTCGTGATAATGACTGGATTACTTGGACTGCTGGGATGGAAAGTCACTGTTATTTCATCAAACTTCATTGCTTTGATGTTGATTTTAACAATGGCAATGAACATTCACATGAGTACGAGATTTTTACAGCTTAAAAAAAACTCACCTTCTAAAAATACTTTAGAAATCATTTCTTTAACTACCAGAAAAATGTTTTGGCCGATTTTATACACTGCATTGACTACTATTTTAGCATTTTTGTCTTTAATCTTTAGTGAAATCAAACCCATTATTGACTTTGGATGGATGATGACTTTTGGTCTAATTACTTCATTTATAATTACCTTCACTTTACTCCCAACTTTTTTAAATTTCGCTCCTTTAGATAATATTTCGCTTAAAAAGGAACAAAACTCTAAATTCACCACTTTTCTAGGATCACTTTCTATAAGTAAAAAAAATTTAATTTTTTCAGTGACAGGAATTGTAATTATTCTAAGTATTCTTGGTATTAGCAAGCTAGAGGTTGAAAACAGCTTTATTAATTATTTTAACAAAAATACTGAGATCTATAAAGGCATGAAACTTATAGATGATGAGCTTGGAGGTACAACACCATTAGAAGTAATTATAAAGTTTCCTAAGAAAGAAAAAGAAAAAAAATCAGCTGAAGATGATGAGTTTGAGGACTGGGGAGATGAAAATGATAAGAATGATGATAAATATTGGTTTACTAAAGATAAAATAGATAAAATTGCATCTGTTCATAATTACTTAGATAGTCTTCCTGAAATTGGAAAAGTTTTGTCTTTTTCATCAATTATTGATGTGGCAACTCAATTAAATAACAATAAACCCCTAGGTACATTAGAAATGGGTGTGCTTTATTCTAAAATACCTGAAAGTATTAAAACAGAAATTATTGATCCATATCTTTCAATAGAAAATGATGAAGCAAGGATTAGTTTAAGAATAATAGACTCTCAAGAAAATTTAAGAAGAAATGATTTAATTAATAAAATAAATTTTGATCTTAAAAATAAGATTGGTCTAGACAAAAGTGAATATCGACTTGCTGGGGTATTAATTTTATTTAATAATTTATTACAGAGCTTATTTAAATCACAAATACTTACTTTAGGATTGGTAATGATTGGGATTTTTATAATGTTTTTTATTCTATTTAGAAATATAAAATTATCTTTAATTGGAGTGGTGCCAAATTTCATTGCTGCATTTTTCATACTTGGAATTATAGGTTTACTGGAAATTCCTTTAGATATGATGACCATTACTATTGCTGCAATTACTATTGGTATAGCAGTAGACAATAGTATCCATTATATTTATCGATTTAAAGAGGAATTCAATAACATTAAGAATTATAATAAAACATTACAATTATGTCATTCAACAGTAGGAGTTGCAATTTTAAACACTTCAATCACAATTGTTTTTGGATTTTCAATTTTAGTTTTATCTAAGTTTATCCCAACAATTTATTTTGGTATGTTCACTGGTTTAGCAATGTTATTAGCTATGATCTCGGTGTTAACTTTACTGCCTGCATTGATCTTGATTATCAAACCCTTTGGTGAATCAGCTTAATGTTGGAAACTATGGCAGATTTTTATAAAGTAACTTCTATTATAGATTTGACTTATTTAGTTATTACTATTTTGTCTTTAATCAGCTGTTATAAAAGAGGTTTTATATTAAGTGTTCTATCCATGGCAAAGTGGCTTTTGGCATATGTTATAACTTTAATGTTATTTCCTAGAATTAAACCGTATGTAGAAAATATTATTGATAATGAATATGTATTAGACGTTGGTCTTGGCATAGCAATTTTTATTGTAGTTATTTTTTTAGTGTTAATGATTAATAAAGGAATTAGTAAGGCTGTTAGATATACTGGCATAGGTGGATTAGATACAACGTTTGGATTCTTTTTTGGCTTTATAAAAGCTTATATAATTTCTGTTTGTATTTTTTCAGGTATTCATATCGTTTATAATTACGATAAATGGCCAATAAATTTAGACAAATCATACGTCTTTCCATATTTAGAAAAAGGTAGTATTTATCTGATTAAAGAATTTCCTAATGAAAAAACATATCAAGAAACTAGAGAAAAAATTGAAGAACTTTGATCCTAAGTTAAAAGAGGAGTGTGGAGTTTTTGGTATTAGCAATGCAAAAGATGCTTCTGCATTAACTGCTCTTGGCTTGCATGCCCTACAGCATAGAGGTCAAGAAGGTTGTGGAATTGTTTCATTTGATGGGAATAAATATTATTCGGAAAAAAGATTTGGATTAGTTGGAGATAATTTTAACAAAGAAAAAGTTCTTAACAATCTCAAGGGAGATTATGCTATTGGACATAATCGGTATAGCACAACTGGAAATAATACTCTTAGAAATATTCAGCCTTTTTTTGCTGATACTAACGCTGGGGGGATTGGTGTTTCGCACAATGGAAATTTAACAAATTCTATTTACTTAAGAAAAAAACTAGTTGAAGAAGGAGCTATTTTTTATACTACGTCTGATACCGAAACAATTGTTCAATTAATTGCAAAATCTAAAAGATCAAAAACTATAGATAAAGTGATTGATGCAATATTTCAAATTCAGGGCGGTTATGCATTAGTAATGCTAACTCAAAACTCATTAATTGGGGTTAGAGATCCTTACGGTATTAGACCATTAATTATTGGTAAGCTTGGTAAAAGTTATGTCTTAGCATCTGAAACTTGCGCATTAGATATTATTGGAGCAAAATTTTTAAGGGAGGTTGAGAATGGAGAAATTGTTTTAATTGAAAATAATGAATTAAAAAGTATTAAGCCCTTCCCTCCTAAAAAAGTTAGACCGTGTGTATTTGAATATATTTATTTCTCAAGACCTGACAGTCTTTTGGATAACAAAACAGCATATGAGCATCGTAAGAATTTAGGAAAAGAACTTGCAAAAGAAAATGATTTTAATGCAGATATTGTAGTTCCTGTTCCAGATTCTGGCAATGCAGCTGCACTTGGGTTTGCACAACATCTGAATGTTAATTATGAACATGGATTAATTAGAAACCATTATGTAGGCAGAACATTTATAGAGCCCAGTCAAAAAATTCGGAGTTTAGGAGTAAAATTAAAGCTAAATGCAAATCAAACAACTATAAAAGATAAAAAAATTATATTAATAGATGACTCCCTTGTTAGAGGTACAACATCTCATAAGATTGTTAAAATGTTGTATGATGCCGGTGCTAAGGAAGTGCATGTTAGAATTGCCTGTCCAGAGATAAAACATCCAGATTTTTATGGAGTAGATACTCCTACCAAGAAAGAACTATTGGCAGCAAATAAAAGTAATGATGAGATCTGTGAATATATTGGAGCAAAGTCCTTAAAATTTTTATCAATAGACGGTATGTATAAAGCAATTGGTTTTGATAAAAGAAACGATACTTATCCACAATTAACAGATCACTATTTTACTGGAGATTATCCTGTAAAACCTGTTGATGAACTCGGAGACAGTAAAATAACTCAATTATCACTATTAAGCACTGCGTCTAACAATTAATTTTATGAAAACTGTTAATTTCACAGAAATGAAAAATGGTAACAAAGATGATTATCAACTTTTAGAAAAATATGAAAAGAATTTTGAAAGACAAACGGCTGATCGAATACTTAAATATCTGTCTAAGCAAACCTCAACGCTAGAGGGTTACAAAATTAGCAGGCTTGAACATGCTCTGCAAGCAGCAACAAGAGCTTATAAAAATAAAGAGAGTGAAGAGATGGTTGTTGCAACTTTATTACATGACATAGGAGACGATTTAGCTCCAATGAATCACTCGCAATATGCAGCTTCAATATTGAGACCTTATGTTTCTGAAAAAACCTACTGGATAATCCTTCATCATGGACTTTTTCAAACTTATTACAGTGCTCACCATCTGGATGGTGACCGAAATGCTAGAGATAAATTTAAAGATCACAAATATTATAAAGCAACAATAGATTTCTGTGAAAACTATGACCAATGCTCATTTGATCCAAATTTTAAAAGTATGTCATTAAAGGACTTTGAACCATTGGTTAAAAAGATATTTGCGAGAGATCCTTATTATTATCTTTAAATTTATAAATAAATCACTACTTAATTACTTATGATAAAGACAAAAAACCAAATTATTGAATACTTTAAGTCTGGCATTAAAGACTCTAGAGATTTTAAAATTGGAATTGAGCATGAAAAATTTTTGTTCGATAACGAAAATAATAAAAGAGTAAATTATCCAAAAATAAAGGAAATGTTTACAGCTTTATTAGAATTTGGCTGGAACCCTGTTTTTGAAAAAGAAAATATAATTGCTCTTAATAAAGGTGGAAAAAATATTACACTCGAGCCTGGAAACCAAATTGAATTATCGGGTGATAAACTAAATCATATGCATGAGGCATGCTCCGAGTCTCAAGATTATTTGTTTGAGCTGAAACAGGTAACAAAAAAATTAGATATAAAAATTGTAAGTGCTGGCTTTGATCCTATATCTAAATTAAATGAAATACCAAATAATCCAAAGCAAAGATATAAGGTGATGACTAAAGATATGCCACTCGGAGGTGAATTAAGTTTAGATATGATGTACAGAACATGTGGTACACAGCTTAATATTGATTACGAGTCTGAAGAAGATTTTATTAAAAAGTTTAAAGTTTCAAATGCAATTGTCCCAATTTCAATAGCATTATTTGCAAACTCATCAATAGTTGAAAAAAAAAATAGTAATTTCCTATCCTATCGCTCAAAAGTTTGGCAAAATACTTCTAGAGGAGGACTGCCAAAGTTATTTTTAGAAAACTTAAATTTCGAAGAATATGCAGACTTTGTTATAAATTTTCCGATATTATTTATCCAACACAAAGATCAATATATTTCTGGAAGAAAATATATATTTAAGGATTTTATGGATGGTAAAATTGAGGAAATTGATAATCGTTTGCCTGAAGAAGTTGATCTTACAACTCATTTAAGTACGATTTTTACAGAAAACAGACTTAAAAAATACATTGAACTTCGGTCAATGGATACATGTGGATGGGAGTGTCTATGTGCAGGACCTGCATTTAATATTGGTATGTTATACGGAAATTTAGATGAAGTTCACGATTTAGTGTCAAAATGGGAAGTAGACAAAATCATTAATGCTTATTTAGAGGCTCCTCAAAAGGGTTTTAATACTCAACTAATGGGTAAAGATCTTTTATACTGGTCATCTGCGTTGCTAGACTTATCTAGAAAGGGTTTAGAGACAAGAGACATTATGAGTAAAAAAGGTAACAATGAAACAGTATTTTTAAATCACTTACAAAAAGTAATTGATAATAAAACAACAAATGCAGATCATATGATTAATAAATTTTCTAAAAATGAAGATTTAAATGAATTATATGATAAATAATATAGTCGCTATTCAAGGAAACCACCCCTCCACTTTAAATCCTGTCACTGATACAAGTATTTTTTTAGCAAACGAAATTCAAAATAAAAAATATAATATATTTTATTATGACCCCAAAAAAATTTCGATCATAAATTCTAAGGTTATTGCTGAGGGCTTTTTTATAAAATTTAATTACGGTAAAAAAAAGATTTTTAAAATATTGAAAAAACAAACTTTGGATCTAACTAAATGTAAATTTATTCTAATACGTCAAGACCCTCCATTTAATCTAGAATATATATCTACCACGCACATATTAGATAAAATCAAAAAAAAGGTAAAAATTATAAATAATCCAACATCAATTAGAAATATTTCAGAAAAATTATACTCAGCTAAATACCAAAAATATATGCCAAAGACAATTTTTACGCAAAATATTAGCGAAATTAAAAAATTTATTCAAAAAAATAAAAAAGTTATTTTAAAACCTATTCATAGCTATAGTGGAAATGACATCCACCTCTTAAAGAAATTTAACGCAAAATTAATTAATAAATTTATTAAAAAACATCATCACGTTATGTGTCAAAAATTTTTGCCTAAAATTAGCAAAGGTGATAAGCGAGTTTTTATAATTAATGGAAAAGTTTGTGGGGCAATATCAAGAGTTCCAAAGTTAGGGTCATTTTTAAGCAATATGAGTAAAGGAGCAAAACCATTTAATATAAAATTATCAAAAATTGAAAATAAAATATCCAGATTGGTTGCGAAAGATTTAAAAAAAGAAAATATTTTTTTTGCAGGAATAGATTTTATAGATCAGAAACTAAATGGTGATATTAACGTAACATCGCCCACAGGATTAAAAACACTTTATGATCTGTCAGGAAAAAATCTTGCTGAAGTTTTTTGGAAAGAACTTAAAGCTTGAAAAATTTAACGGATCAACAAAAAGGATCTTTACTTGCATTTGTTGCTGTAATGTTTATCACTCCTGATACTTTGTTCATTAGACTAGCTAATGTTGACACATGGAGTTTAGTTTTTTACAGAGGAATAATTCCCTTTTTTACAGTCCTTATTGGAATGTTAATAATTTATAAATATGAATTCTTTAAAATGTTATTTACAAGCGGTCATCATGGATTAATTTATATAGTCACATTTTCAATCACTAATATTGCATTTGTAGTCTCTATTCAAAATACAAATGTTGCTAATACACTGGTGATGATCGCGATGGCCCCTATGCTCTCAGCAATTCTTGGCGCTTTTTTTTTAAAAGAAATGCCAGATAACAAAACTTGGGTTGCAATTGGAATTACTTTCATTGCTGCTGTGTATATATTTTATGACTCGTTACAACTAGGCAGTATTTTTGGTGATTTACTTGGACTTCTTTGTGCTCTAGGTTTGGCGGTTGGAGCTGTTACTATCAGATCTGCAAAAAATAATAACTTGGTTCCTGCAGCTGTAGTTGGGAAACTAGTGGTAGCTATATTTGCTATGTTTTATATTGAAACCTATGCTTTGTTAGATAAGGAATTATTAATTGTACCTTTAATGTGCGTAATGTGTGTTGCAATACCATTTGTTTTGGTAACCATTGCTCCAAGATTCATACCTGCCGAGGAGGTTAATTTATTCTTTCTTTTAGAGACTATCATTGGACCTTTTTGGGTGTGGATGGTCATAAAAGAACAGCCAAGTTTAGAAACAATTCAGGGTGGGATAATAATCATTTTAACAATAGCGACCCACTCATTTCTTAAACTTAAAAAATCTTAAAGCCCAATAAGTATTAACTTGATTTGGCCACAAATCAGAAATAGATAGCGTTTCATATGAACAAAGTGTTAAAAAATTCCTGGGCGCTATTTTTAGGTATGGGGGCGATCATGCTTGCCTACGGTTTTCAGGGATCATTGCTTGGTGTAAGAGCTGTTAAAGAGGAGTTTAGCATTACTGCAACTGGATTTATGATGTCTGGTTATTTTGTGGGATATTTTTTAGGAGCAATTACTATACCAAGATTAGTTTCTCAAGTAGGACATATAAGAATTTATGCTGCTTTTGCATCTATTGCATCTTTAGTAATTCTTTTACACGCTATATTTGTAAATCCATTTATATGGTTTTTGCTCCGAGTGCTTACAGGAATAAGTATGGTTTCTATTTATACAGTTGCTGAAAGCTGGTTGAACGATAGAGCAAGTAATAAAAATAGAGGAAGTGTTTTATCTATTTATATGGTGATTTTGTACGGAACCATGGGATGCGGAATGCTTTTACTGAACTTTAGTAATCCAATTAATTTCGAACCTTTTATATTAATTTCTATTATAACTTCAGGTGCGCTTGTTCCAATTTTGCTGACTAAAAGAAAACCACCAACTTTTAAAAAAATTGAGTCAATGTCAATTCAAGAAGTTTATATTTCCTCTCCTTTCGGAATGATAAGTTCTTTGTTTTATGGAGCCGCACAATCGGCCTTATTTACATTATTGGCAGTTTATGCTGCAGGTATGAATTTTACTATCTTTCAAATTTCATTAGTTACATTTATGCTCGCTATCTCAGGTGCAATCTCACAGTGGCCAATTGGAAAATTGTCTGACATGTACGACCGTAGAAAAGTTATAATTATTGTAAGTTTTGCAGCAGCATTTTTTGCTTTATGTGCAATTTTTGCCTCTGGTCAAATGTATTTACCCGAGGGTCTGGCTACAAGTAAATTTTGGTTTTATGTTTTTTTAATTTTATTTTCTTTTTGTAGTTTACCAATGTTTTCCTTAATTTTAGCTCATACTAATGACTTTATACCTAAAGAAAAATTTGTTGCTGCCGGTGCTAGTTTACAATTTATTTTTGGACTGGGTGCAATGGGTGGACCTTTTTTATGTTCAGTTTTTATGGACTTAACTGGTTTAAATGGTTTTTTTATATTTTTAATATTTTTTCATTCATTAATCGGCATCTATGGAGTCTATAGATCAAAAATTAGACCAGCTGTTGAGAATCCAGATTCACAATTCATTGCTATGCCACAATCAATTACACCAGCTGGTATCGAGCTTAACCCAACAACTGAGCCGATTGAAGAACCTAATAAACCAGATTTTGTGAGTAATGAGGAAAAAATATAAATTTCTGAATAATAAATTATTATACTAACGCCTTTATTTTATCTCCAACATTTATATTAGATGAGGACAAAATTTGACATCTTAGTCCACCTTTTTTTATAAATTCTTTAATTATGTTATTTTGATTAAGAATTTCTGACAAATGCCTACAGGGTCTACATAAATCTAATCCTTCAAGCTCTACAGTGCCAACTTTAAATTTCTTTCCAACAAGGGCGTTTAATTTGATACCTTTAGTAACGACGTTTCTTCTAAAATCTATATATGAAATATTTAATCCAAATTTAATATTATAATTATCAATACCTTCAGATTCTATTAATGATATTTGATTGTAAGGGTCGTTGAATTTTTTAAAATGTCTATCTCCGACTATTCCTTGATTTGCTATAACCTCTATTGAGTCTACTTCCTGAATTGACTGATTATTAATTGCTGTAATACCTAATTTTAAAACCTCAGACATAAATTATTGAAGAAAAAGTTTTGCTCATATAGTCTCTAAAAAATAATATGACTTATCTTAGTTCAAATCAACTTAAACAGTACAATGATGAAGGTTATATAGCTCCGATTAATATTTTGTCTACAGAAGAAGCTACTGAAGCAAGAAAAGAGATTGAACTAATTGAAAAAAAAATTCCTAATGAAATTGATAAAAAAGGTAGGTACAATGTTCATTTAATTTCCCCAAAGCTTGATGCAATTGTTCATAATTCAAAAATTCTAGATACCATTGAAAGTATTATTGGAAAGAATATTTTAGTTTGTGGAACAACATTATTTATAAAAAATCCTAAGGAAGAAGGCTTTGTAAGTTATCATCAAGATGCAAAATATATTGGTTTAGAACCTCATAATTGGGTTACAGCTTGGGTTGCAATCACTGATTCTTATGAAGAAAACGGTTGTATGAAGATGTGGCCTAAATCTCATTTAGAAATTAGAGATCACAATGAAAAGTTTAATGAAGGTAATCTATTAACAAGAGGACAAACTGTTGAGGGAGTTCCTGTTAGTGAACTAAAATCTGTTGAATTGAAAGCAGGACAAATGTCCCTACATCACCCAAGAATAGTTCACGGTTCAAGTATAAATAATAGCAATGATAGGAGAATAGGTTTTGTAATACAAAGTTATATAGGTACAAATGTTAAACAGATTCTTGGTAAAAATAGTGTTCAAGTTGCAAGAGGTATTGATCATTATAATTACCATAAGAAAATCAATAGACCAATTTCATTGATAGATCAGAATGATATTAAAATAAAAAAAGCAGAAAATGATAACCTTCATAATATTTTTTATAAGGGTTCAGAAAAAAAAGGATCATATTAACTTATAATGAATACACAAAATGCAAGTAAACTCTGGAAAATTATTCAGGAAGCTGGCGATTATTTGGGGGATTAGAGGTTCAACCTTACCTGCACTATCCTACATTAAACTACAGTACTTATGAGGGCCATTTAATTTACACTAAAAATAAGTTACTCACAGACTCGTTAATTTTAGCAACAAACTAGTCCCCAAACTAGTACATTTAGAGATAAATCAGATAGTTAATTCTAGAAGTTTTTGATAACATTTTGGCATGAAAAAACTTTTAGGGATCGTAGTTCTTGGTTTTTTATGCACTTTATCAGTTCAAGCAGAAGATTCTCTAAAGTTTTTTAAAAATGAAATACTAGGAGCTGAAGCAAAAAAAATGGAAAAAAGTTTAAGAGCAATAAAAAAAACTAAAAAAGTTTTGTCTATTATGGAAGAAGGTGGAGATAAAGTTATTGAAATAAAGATAACAAAAAAAATGAAGGGACATAAAGACGATTGGAAAAATAGTTCAGGAAGACATCAAAGGTGGGAGTTTGATACAAAAAATAAAGATTATTTTAAGCACGGTATACCGCTTTATGCAAAATACACTTTTAAAATTAATGATAAGAGTAAGGCAGAGGGATCTGTATTACAAACAGTTGGGACAGATAAAAAAGGTATACCTATATTGCCTTCGATACATATAGCTTATTGGAATAATGAAGATACTGCGGATGAAAATAAAGTTGTACTTTCATATTGGCTAGTAAAAAAAACTGCAAAACCATGCGATGAAGATAATTTATTTTTTGACAAACTAACTTATTACTTTGATCTAGGATTTCAAAAACAATTTGAGGAATTTAATACAATTGAATTCAAATATACTCCATCAAAAGAAAAAGATGGTGAGTTTATTGCATGGCTTAATGGTGAAAAAATTATGGAACTTTTTGGCCCTAATGTAGTAGTTGGTGAAGGGACTAAATTTAAAGTTGGTTTGTATAGATGGTTAAATAAAAAAAGTAAGGGGCCTACCACATTATCAATAAAAGATTTTAGCTATAGTACAAAATGTGGAGATGTTCTTGATGGTGAAAAATGTAGTTATGATCCAGTTAAAAAAAGAGAAAAAGGAACATCTTTTTCATGGGTTAAATTTAAAAAAAAAGAAAGAAATAGAATCAAGGAAAATGTTAAATATTGTAAAATTCTTGAAGGTAATTTACCAAAAGAAGGTTTAAAGATATTTAAAGTGGGTAGAGGGTATTAAAGAATTATGAATAAATGAAAAAACTTTTAGGGATCATGGTTATAGGATTTTATGGGATAACTAGTCCCCAAACTAGAACATTTAGAGATAGAACATAGTTTTAGGTAGTATGAACGAGAAAAATCGAAGCCTACTGTGGAAAATGATCCAGGAAGCCGGACTTTATTTACAAGGACAATTGCCCGAACATCCAAATCATCCAAAGGGACGAAATCCTTACGCACACGTAGCCCTTGCTTTAAAAGATAAATTTAATACCAGCTATAAAGATATAGAGGATAATAGATTTGATGAAGTTGTTGATTATATAAATTATCTTAAGGAAAATCCTAGTTAATTTAGGATTTAATTATATCTAAAAATATATCAATATCTTTGGGATCAGTATTCCATGCAGTAACCAGTCTAACATTCTTTCCATCCCATTCATCATCATTAATTGTATAACCTTCAGAATTTAAATTACGAATGATATTCTCAGGTATTTTTACAAATACCTCATTCGCTGATGTCGGATAAGCTAGCTTAATTTCAGGATGATTATTCAGCCCTTCACTCAATTTTTTGCCCATAGCATTGGCGTGCCTTGCATTTTTTAACCATACATCATTTGAAATGTAGGCATCTAATTGTGCAGAAACAAAACTCATTTTAGATAATAAATGTCCAGCCCTTTTCATTAAAAAAGGTAAATTTCCAACCAATTCAGATTTAAAAAATATTATTGCTTCAGCAGCTAAACAACCATTTTTTGTAGCACCAAATGAAAGTGCGTCTATTCCTGACTTCCAAGTCATTTCTGCTGGTGTACAATTTAAAGATACTAAAGCATTTGCAAATCTCGCTCCGTCCATATGAATATTTAATTTATGATTATGAGCAACATCTGAAATTTTTTTAATTTCATCTAATTGATAAGCTTCTCCAGTTTCAGTTAATTGCGTAATACTAACTGAAGAAGGTTGAGTGTGATGAACAATATCTTTTCCATTTATATTTTCATCTAATTCTTTAGCTGTAATTTTTCCATCTATACCATTAAGGGTTATTAGTTTTGCTCCTCCAGTATAAAATTCAGGTGCTCCACATTCATCAGTATTTATGTGAGAATATTTATGACAATAAATATTCCCAAATGACGGAGTCATAGTTGATAAGGCTAATGCGTTAGCAGCTGTTCCAGATGCTGTTGGAAAAACAATTACTTCTTTTTCAAAAATTTCTGAGAATTTATTTTGCAAATCAGTTGATATTTGGTCATTGCCATAAGGTGTCCTGTCACCATCATTTGCTTTTAAAATAGCATCTAAAACAGCTGGACATGCTCCTGTCACATTGTCTGAAGCAAACTTTACTCTATCTCTTTTAGTCTTAATCTGTGCCATATCTATTGCTTTGGAAAATAATCCTTTAATACTCCTTCTCTATAAACATCTGCAGTACAACAGTGAAGACCTCCTCCAAATGCGTAGGCATCTCTAAGTTCCACTGGAATAACCTCCATACCTAATTTGTCTAATTGCTCTGCTTGATAAATTTCACTTTTTTCTACACAAACAGTTTTAGGATCTAAAACAAGTACATTCATAGAAAGCCATGTAGATGAATAGCACAAAGGAGGTGGTTCATTATGAGCAGGTTGTGCACTATCAATAATTTCCCAACCATTATTTTGAAATAATTTTCTCTGTTCATTAGGTAACTTTCTCTGAGGATTGTTTATAATTAATCCCTCTTTAATCGGTGTAAATGTTGCATCAATATGAATTGGGTATGGATCTCCTGGAAAATTTACTGTATGAACTCGATGGTCTTTATAATGTCTTTTCAACCAATCAATTCCTTTAAGATTGGTAGTGAAACCATGTTGTACTACCAGGTCTTTTCCAAATCTCAAAACGTCAGCTGCATCAAATAAAGGTTCCTCTTCAGTAGTTACAAAGTGTTTTTTTTCAGTCCACTCCAATCGTTTTTGAATTCCAATTTTATCGGATAGATAATCTTTTCTATAGTCTAAATCTGTTAGTCTAGGTTTTGGTGCAGACTCGTGACGCATGTTAGGATCTTGATTGTAATAATGCTGAATTAATGGTCTATAACATAAATATTCAAACCATCTACAACGATAACTCATAGTTGCTTCAAGTATTTCGTTTCCTACAGTAAGTAAAACATCTCTGGGTGGCATACAGCCAAACATAGTCTCCGCTTCCCAATCAGGCGTCGATGTTTTTTGATTAAAATCTATTGGAGTTGGTCGGTCAACATTAATTCCTTTTTTTTCAAGAATAGCTGCAAAATCATCTAATAATTGATTGGCTTTATCCACTGTATCTCTAGTTCTGGGACCAAACTGCCCTCTCATATCGCTGTCTTCAGGGACTTTTGCATCTAGTGCTGGTTCTGGTGCTGGAATACAAGTGCCATCTGCCTTACCAACGATCACATGTTTTAATGGATCCCATTCATTCCAACTATTAACAATAATGTTATTTTTATTCATCTATTAATTTAAGGCTATATATCTTTTGTTCCATTTCATAATTAGGCTGTAATAAATTAAAGATACAAAAAGAAAAAATCCTCCAATAATTGTATTTGTTGATGGGACTTCATTGATCCCAAATATAGGTAGCCAGACCCAAAAAATTCCTCCTACTACTTCGGTTAGTGACAATAAAGTTAATTCAGCCGCTGGTATTGCTTTGGAGCCAATTGAATATAAAATTAAACCAAAGCATACTAATGTTCCATGAAGAGAAAATAATGATCCATTATAACTAGAAGCGAAAAATACTTGATCCTTAATTAGTATTACGATTGAAGCAAATATAAAACAAAATAATCCAGAAAAAGCTACGGTTGTAAATTTTGGAGTTTCTTTTTTCCATCTCAATGTTACTGAAAAAATTGAGAACCCAATTGAAGACGTGAGACCAAATATAAATCCAGCTAAAGATTTTTCTCCAGTACTACCAATAGCCATAATCAATATTCCAACAGAAGCTAAAATAATAGAAATCCAAACATTAAACGAAATTCTTTCTCTTAAAAATAAGAATGCTAGCAAAGCCGTAAAAAATGGCATAGCAGCTAAACAAAGTAATGTTACTGCTGCACTTGTGTTTGTAATTGAATAAATAAATGTGATCATTGCAATACCTAGGCCAGAGCCACCTATTATTCCTGATAATCCAATTTTTAAATAATTCTTATAAAAATTTTTCCCTTCTTCAAAAAATAAATAAAGGTTTAACAAAATGAAAATAGTTAAACCTCTTCCAAATATATACTGCCAAGGAACTAAATGAGGATTATCCATATGCCTTACAACTAATGGACCAAATGACCATAACAAACCTGCAATTAAAACAACAGGAATAGCAATTTTTGGACTTTTAAGCTCTAGCATATGCGGAAATCTAGTTCTAAATAGAATTTTCTACAACAAAAATGTATTTATCAAATTAAACTTTGATTAGGATGATTTGGAAAAAAACAATCAACAACGTCACCCTTTTTAAACTTTGACTTTCCTGAGGGTAATAGAGACCAGGTATTTGACTTAACAAATGATTTAATTCTAAATGATTCTTGCCCTTTTAAAATCTCAACTTCAATTTTTCCATTTTTAGTTGTGGTAAATCTACTCTTTGCAAATCTAGTGAAATTCTTTTTTTTTATGAAATTATTTTTTAGAATAGCTCTGATTGGTCTTTCACCCTGTAGCCCAAGTACTTTTGCGATATATGGAAAAACAAAAAACCTGAAACAAGCAGATGATGACATTGGGTTTCCAGGTAAACCAAAAATAGCTTTTTGTTTTCCACTAATTTTAGCAAATAAAATTGGCTTGCCTGGTCTTATTGCTACACTCTTAAAAAAATTAGATAATTTGAATGTTTTAACAACCCTAGGTATATAATCAAATTTACCAGCAGATACTGCTCCTGATGTAATAATAATATCTGTTTTAGAATTTAATATTTTTTTAATTTTTAATTTAAAAATATTTTGATGATTGTCTCTTAATATCCCACCATTTTTAAAATTAAATAGAAAACTTTGATTTAAATTTTGTATGTAATGACTATTAGAATTTCTAACTTTCCAATTAGGTATTAATTCTTTATTTGAAATTTCATTTCCAGTAGAAAAAAATAAGATGTTTATTTTTTTTTTAACTTTTACAAATTTTATACCTAGAGTCTTTAGGGCCAGAATATGATTTGGTAAAATTATAGTATTTTTTTTTATAACAAGTTCATTTTTTTTATAATCAGACCCTGCAAATCTCACATGTTCATTTTTTTTTATTTTTTTATCGATTATAATAAACTTTCTAGATTTCTTATTTGGGTAGAAATTAATACTTTCAATTGGAATAATAGTATTAAAACCTTTTGGTATAATTCCACCTGTCATTATTTCTACTGCTTCAAATTTGTTAATTCTTTTCTTTAATGGTTTATTTCCAGCAGAAACAGATCCAATTATTTTGAAGGCTTTGGATTTTTGTCTGTTTAATTTTTTAGTATCATTTGAATTAATTGCATAGCCATCAAAAGCAGCATTATTTCCAGCTGGATAATTAAATTTAGAATAAATATTTGAAGAACAAATTCTATTTAAAGATTTGTTAGTTAAAATATTTTCATTTTTAACTTTAATTCTACCTTTATTTAAAATTTGTAATGAATTTTGATAACTAATCATTTTTTATTTTTTTTTTAGCTATTTCTAAATCATCTTTAGTATTAATATTAAAAAAAGGATCTTCATACATAAATTCCATATTTATAATTTTTACGCCAATACTATTGGCCCAAGTCTCAACTTTTTTGTGTCCCTTATTTAAATCTTCCTCTAACCTTTTCATTAAGTCGATGGACCACATCCCAAAAATATTATGTCTTGTATTATTTGATTTGATAAAAAAAAGTTTACTTTCTTCTATATTTATTTCACTTAAAAATTTTTTTAAAATTTCTTTTTTAAAAAATGGTGTATCTACAGGAAAAGTTGAAATCCATTTATAATTACTATTTTTTTCCTTTGCCCATTTCATTGCACTTAAAACCCCTCCTAGAGGTCCCTGTCCTTTTTTAAAATCTTTAATTTTTGATATCTTTTTAGAATTTTGAAATGCAATTTGATTATTGGTTACTATCAAAACTTCTTTAAATTCATCAACTATTTCTGATAAAATAAAATCAATAAGTAACCTACCATCTAATTTTACTTGGGATTTGTCTTCTCCAAACCTTTGTGACTTTCCGCCTGCTAGCACTGTTCCTAAAATATTGTTATGTATCATAGAATAAAATATAAAACATTAACTCTTGATTTAAAGAAATATTATGGATCTTAGAATTTTAGAAATCGCTTCTGACTCAAAGAATAACAAAAATATCAAAAACTATACTCATTTTGCTAAATCCAAAAATCCATTATGTGGTGATGAAATTCAAATTAAGCTTGTAATAAAAGACGAAAAACTGATTGATTTTGGTTACCAAGGAAAATCATGTATTTACTGTCAAGCTACCGCAAGTTTGTTGTCAAAAAATTTAATAAACTCAAAAAAAAATAATATTAATGAGCTTTGCGATTTTGCAAAATCTTATTTCAATAAAAAAAATGAAAATATTGACAAGAAATGGTCTTTTTTAAGTAAATTGTTTAATCACAATAATTTATCAAGAAAAGAGTGTATTCTACTTCCTTTTAAAACATTAAAAAAGATTGTATCAAATTAAATTATGGGAGATATAAAACAATCATTCCTTGCAGGTTTATTTTCAATTATAACAATTGGAATATTAACTCTTCTCACTTATAAAACTGAATTTGGAATATTTTTGATTGCTTCTTTTGGATCTTCAATGGTATTGCTCTATGGATATCCAGAAAGTCCTTTTGCACAACCAAAAAATGTTTTCTTTGGTCATCTTCTTACTGCACTTGTAGGAATAATTTTTTTATATTTTATCCCTTTGCCATTATATTTAACAATACCTTTGGCCGTTGGTTTTGGCGTTGGTTTAATGATTTTACTTAATGTTACTCATCCTCCAGCTGGTGGCAATCCTATCATAGTCATAATGGGTAGTGTATCACTAGACTACTTACTAACACCTGTGATTACCGGTTCAATAATTATTCTTATTTTTGCAATAATTATTAATCGATTTATTCTTAAAAAAAATTATCCCACGAAGAAATAATTTGTTTGCTAGCACTTCAAAAATAAGATTAGATGATCAAAAATAAATTAATATTTTATTAAGTATAGGAGAATAAATGAAGATATTATGTGTATTATATGATGATCCAAAAGGTGGAATGCCAAAATCATACCCCCTTAGTGATCTTCCTAAATTAGAAAAATATCCCGATGGAATGACTTTACCTAGTCCAAAAGGAAGAGACTTTACACCAGGTGAGCTATTAGGATGTGTTTCAGGGGGATTAGGATTAAGAAAATATTTAGAGTCTAATGGTCATGAATTCATTGTTACAAATAGCAAAGATGGCGATGGATGTGAAGCTGATAAGCATATAGTTGATGCAGATATAGTTATATCTCAACCATTTTTTCCTTACTATTTAACAAAAGAGAGAATTGCAAAAGCAAAAAATTTAAAAATGGCTATTACTGCGGGTATAGGGTCAGACCACGTTGATTTACAAGCAGCAATGGATAACAAAATTGATGTTGTAGAAGTTACATTTTGTAATTCAAGATCAGTAGCAGAACATATAGTTATGATGATAGTTTCAATGGTAAGAGATTATCATAATCAACATAGGATTGTTAATGAAGGGGGATGGAATATTGCAGATGCTGTTCAAAGATCTTATGATGTTGAAGGTATGCATATAGGAACAGTTGCTGCAGGTCGTATTGGTTTAGATGCACTAAGAAAAATGAAACCTTTTGACGTGCATTTACATTATTTTGATAGACATAAATTGCCTGATAGTGTTGAAAAAGAATTGAATTTAACTTTTCATGATTCTGTAGAGTCGATGGTTAAAGTTTGTGATGTTGTGACAATTAATTGTCCTCTCCATCCAGAAACTGAAAACCTATTTGATGAGGCAATGATTAGTAAAATGAAAAAAGGTGCATACATCGTCAATACTGCTAGAGGTAAAATTTGTAATCGTGAGGCTATTGCTAAAGCTCTCGAAAGTGGACAATTAAGTGGTTATGCAGGTGACGTTTGGTTTCCACAGCCAGCTCCGAATGATCATGTTTGGAGAACTATGCCAAATCATGGAATGACACCACACACATCTGGAACTTCATTATCTGCTCAAGCAAGATATGCTGATGGAGTAAGAGAAATTTTAGAATGTTTCTTTGCAGGTAGCGAAATCAGAAATCAATACCTTATAGTTAAAGATGGTCAATTAGCTGGAATGGGTGCTCACTCTTATAGTAAAGGATCAGCCACAGGTGGATCAGAGGAAGCGGCCAAATATAAGAAAAAATAGCTTATACTAAAACTTATTAAAGGTAGTTTATTAAAATAGACTACCTTTAAATCTTTAATCTAAAATCCATAGTATATTGAATATAAAAAAACTTGAAAAAAAGGAAAAAATTTTAAATAATACTTAGAACTTGATAAACCTGTGAAAAATCATATCAATTGGAATTTTGATAATACTTATTCTCGACTACCTAACACTTTTAAAGAAGATATAAAACCTACACCAGTTCATGATCCAGAGTTAGTAGTGTTAAATGAAGAACTTGCTAAAGAATTAAATCTAGATTTTTCAAAGGTAGATAAAAAAAAATTAGCTGAAATTTTTTCTGGTAATACATTGCCTGAAAATACAAATACAATTGCGCAAGCATATGCGGGACATCAGTTTGGTCATTTTACTATGTTAGGTGATGGTAGAGCAGTTTTGCTAGGTGAACATTTAGTCAATAAAAACAGTCGTTTTGATATACAATTTAAAGGTTCTGGAAGAACTTCTTTCTCAAGAGGTGGTGATGGTCGAGCTGCATTAGGGCCAATGCTTAGGGAATATATTATAAGCGAAGCAATTCATTCTTTAAATATTCAAACAACCAGAAGTCTTGCTGTAGTTAAAACTGGTGAAAAGGTTGTGAGAGAAAATTTATTACAAGGAGCAATTTTAACTAGGGTAGCATCAAGTCATATAAGGGTTGGTACTTTTCAATATATTGCTGGAAAACAAAATATAGAAGAATTAAAAATATTAGTTAATTATACGATTGAAAGACATTTCCCTGAAATAACATCTTCACAAAATAAAGCCTTAGATTTATTAAATCTTGTTTTGCAAAACCAATGTGAGCTTATAGTTGATTGGATGAGAGTCGGTTTTATTCATGGTGTTATGAATACTGATAATATGACTATCTCAGGAGAAACCATAGATTATGGGCCTTGTGCATTTATGGATCATTATGATCCTAAAACTGTATTTAGTTCAATTGATAAATTTGGTAGATATTCATATTCAAATCAGCCACCTATAGCAAAATGGAACTTAGCAAGATTTGCTGAGTGTTTAATTCCAATAATTGACACCAACGAGGATAAAGCAATTAATATAGCAACTGAAATAATTGATAACTTTCAGGAAATTTACGAAAATAAATGGTTGAATATGATGAGAGATAAACTCGGTTTATTTGGAGAAGAAAAAAATGATAAGAATTTAATCAAATCTTTGATGGATTGGATGAGTAACAATAAAGCTGATTATACAAATACATTTTGTTATTTAATGGGTGTTGCTATTGATGATAAAATTTATGAAGATGTGAGTTTTAAAAAATGGGTCAATGAATGGAAAGTAAGATCACGTTTAAATAATTCAAATAACGAAAAACAATTACAACTTATGCGTAAAGTAAATCCAAACGTAATTCCTAGAAATCACAAAGTAGAAGAAGCTTTATCAGCAGCAGAGAATAATAATTTTGGTGTAATGAATAAATTATTATCTGTTCTTAAAAACCCTTATGACACTAAAGATATTTCAGAATACCAATCACCTGCACCTTTGACCAATGAAAAGTATAAAACCTTTTGTGGAACTTAAAAATTAAAGGACATAAGGCTCATGTCTTGCACTATTACCTAAAACTCTCTCAACTGAAAAGTCACTAATATCTATTGTCTGATAAGATCCTGTTGTAATCAGTTCTGTCAAGGCTCTACCAATTCCAGGCGCTTGCATTAAACCCCTGCCAGTAAAGCCAGAAGCCATATAAACATTTTCGTATTTTGGATGTTTTCCAACTACCGCATTATTATCTAGCTTATTACAATCATAATAACCAGCCCATCCTCCCGTTAATTTTAATTCTTCAAAAGCCGGTATTCTTTTAGCTAATGCTGGCCAAACTAATTCTTCAAAATCATTCCAAGCTGGTTCTAAATCTTCAGCATCAAATACAGAAACAGGTGATCCTGCCAAATATTCACCACCTTCAGGTCGCCAATAAACACCTGTGGTTAAATCTCCACTTAAAGGCATTTCTTTAATATAAGTTGGACATTTTACCCTGAAAACTGTGTGTTTTTGAGGAACTACAGGTATGTCATCTAATAAATTTTTAGTCCAGCATCCAGCTGCGGAAACAATTGTTTTAGCTTTAATTTCAGAAATATTTTTTACGTAACCTTTAATAAATTCAGCACCAAGCTCTGTTGCTTTACTTTTTAGTGCACTATGAAATAAAAATGGATCAATCCAACCCTCACTCTGATTGTCTGTAAATGTTGCTGTTTCGATACCCTCATTATTTATATACGGAAATACTTTTGATAGTTCTGATCCTTTAATATTTTTTGTGTCAGCTTCGCACTTTTTATGATTTTCTAATGCTTTATATTGTTCTTCAGCATGCTCAGGTCCAAACATCAAAAGATATCCATTAGTTACCATACTTGCAGTTGGGTTTGGATTTTTTTTTGTCTTTAATAATTCTGGTATTTGAAAAATAAATTCCTTGGCAAATTTACCGAGCAAAATATTTTCTTTTTGAAAAAATTGTCTTCTAAAACCCCCTAATGATAACGGGAATGAAGCAGTTTTATAGGTTGGATCTCTTTCAATAACTTTTACTTTTCTACCTTCTTTAGACAGAAAATATGCGGTTGCTACACCTATTATGCCTCCACCAATTACTACTACATCATCCATATTAATTTATCATTATCAGATTTATATTGAGAACTAGTGCAAAGCTACACCAAAGTAAATAAGGAATCATCAAATAAGAACTAATTATGTTGACGCGTTTAAATCTTAAGATGAGATTAATTATCATTACAATCAAAAAAATTAAGACAACTAAAGCTAATACCATATTATGAAAAACAAAGAATACTATACTCCAAGTTGTATTTAAAACTAGATGAATTATATAAATGTATAATGTGTTTTTATCTCTGTTCTTAGAATGCCAAAAAAACCATATAGCAATCACCATCATTAAATATAAAGTCGTCCATACAGGTCCAAATATCCAGTCTGGTGGATTAAAAGATGGTTTATTCAATAATGAATACCACGGATCTTTATAATTTATTGTAGATATACTTCCAATAATTGAAGCTACAAAAGTAATAGAAAGAAAAGATATAAAAGTTAAAAATTTATTTTTAAACATGTTAATAATATACACGATTAATTATGAATAAAAAAATAATATGGATAACAGGAGCAAGTAGTGGAATTGGTGAAGCTACTGCAAGAAAATTTGCAAAAGAAGGATGGAAGGTAATTGTTTCAGCCAGAAGAGTTAAGCTTTTAGAAAAACTTTCTTCAGATGAAAATATATTTTCATATCCTTTAGACGTAACTGATCAAATTCAAACTAAACAAGTATTTGAAAAAATTATAAATGATCATAAACAAATAGATCTTTGTATTTTTAGTTCTGGGACTTATGAGAGAAAATCAGAGCAGGAATTAGACGTACAAAATATAAGGCATGTGATTGAGGTAAATTTTCTTGGTGTCATAAATTGTGTAAGTGCGGTTGAAAAATATTATAAAGACAAAAATAATGGCCATATTGCTATAGTTTCATCTCCTGTTGGATACCGAGGCTTACCTAAATCCTCTGGTTACACTCCCTCTAAAGCAGCCTTAAACAATTTTACTCAAGGCATTTATTTTGATTTTAAAAAATTTAATGTCAAAGTTTCTTTGATAACACCTGGATTTATTAAAACTGCTCTTACAGACAAGAATGATTTTAAAATGCCTTTTTTAAAAGATACAACCTACGCTGCTAATGAAATTTATAATGGATTAGTAAATAAAAATAATTTTGAGATAATTTTTCCTCTACCAATTAAAATTATTTATAAATTAATACAAATACTCCCCAATAGATTGTATAATTATTTAATTTCTAAGTCAGTAAATCGTTAATCTTTAACAAAAACAACTGTTAATTCTGCAACTTTAAATCCAAACTTTGTCATTGTAGCTCTATTAATAGCAACACGTTCATCTTGTTTGAATATCCAATCATCAAATGTAATTTTTAGCTCACGCCCTTTTACTGGTACCAGCAATACGTATTCAAATTTAAAAGCTGGTCCATATGAATATCCTATTGCTTTACCAACAACATCCCCTGCTGTTCCCTCATAATTATTTTCATCAATTTTATTTATAACCCATTCTCTATCTTGAATCTCTCCATCATCCCAATTAAATTTTTCCTTAAGAACTAATTTATTTCCATCCCATGTACCATTTAAATCAGCGTTAAACTGTCTGGTAACTTTTCCTGATCTATTTTGTAAGACACCCCATGCTTTAACATTCCCACTTAAATATTCCTCGATTATCAATCTTGGTTCTTTATTTTTAAAATCTTCTGGTTTCATAGAGCTATTTTTAGAACAACTTGTAATTAAGAAAATACAAATTATCAATGAAATAGATTTAATTATTTTAATATTTTGCATAAGTATTATTGTAATTATTTGTTTTGAAGTGAGAATTGAATCAAATCAATGTTCTTTGATTTAAATCCAGCCTCACAGTAAGAAAGGTAAAACTCCCACATTCGTTTAAATGTTAGGTCAAAACCTTGATTTTTAATTAATTCCCATTTTTTATTAAATTCATTTCTCCAAATTACTAATGTATTTGCATAATGATCAGCATATGAAATGTATGAATTTATATTTAATCCATTATCTGAGACGTAACGATTGATGCTATTTTTATTTGGTAAAAATCCACCAGGAAATATATATTTTTGTATAAAATCTTCTTTGTTTTTATATCTATCAAACAAGCTATCATCGATCGTAATTGCTTGAATAGCCGCTTTACCTTCATTTGATAAATTGTCTTTAACGGTTCTAAAATAGCTATCTAAATAATTTTGACCAACAGCCTCAATCATTTCAATAGATGCTATAGAATTATATTTTCCTTTTAGATCTCTATAATCTTTTATCTCTATATTTACTTTTTCATTTAAACCACATTTCTGAATCCTTCTCTTCGCATATTCATATTGTTTTTGTGAAATAGTAACACAATCAAGTTTTACATCGTATTTCTTGCCCAAATATTCTGCAAAGCCTCCCCACCCGCAACCTATTTCCAAGACTTTGTCACCGCTGTTTGGTTTAATTAAATCAATTAGCTTCTGATATTTGTTATTTTGTGCTGCTGAAAGATTTTCTGATTTACTGTCAAAAATTGCACTGGAATATGTAAGAGTATCATCTAACCACAAAGAAAAAAATTCATTTCCCAAATCATAGTGCTTGGAGATATTTTCTTTGCTTCTACTTTTGGTATTTTTAACGATCTTATTTTTAAAATAATTTACAAAAGAAATATCAAGTAAACCGGAAAACTTATGAATAATTTTAATATTTCTTGCTGTCACCTCAATTAGATTTGAAAGGTTATCAGTTTCGAATTCACCTCTCATGTATGACTCAGCCAATGCAATGCTACCGCCTCTTATTAAATTAAAATTAAAGTTAGGTTTTCTTATTTTTATATTTGCTCTAAGATTGTCTTTAGGGTTACCAAAGGATAATTTTTGACCATAGAAAGTATCAATCTCTAAAAATCCGTGATTTATTTTATCTAAAAAACTAAAAACTAGTTTATCTGCAACTTTATTTAAGAACATCAATTTTCTACTGTTATATTATTTTTTATTTTTAACTTTTTTTTGACTAATTTAATTCCTTTAATCCACAATTTAAACGCTTCAAAATGTATCGCTGATATAATTTTGAATGTCATTAGTGGATGTTTTAAATAAGATTTTATTAATTCTTTTCCAGTTAAATTTGCTTTGTTTCCATCCTGTGAAGCAAACAAAATTTTTCCTGTCGGATCATACTGATCAATTATGATAGACAATCTTTCTCCAGGTTTTAATATTTTAAAAAAATAATTACATTCCATTTGAATAAATGGAGATACATGAAATTTTTTAGAGCAATTATTTTGTATCAAATTATTTTCACTATCTACTCTAAATACATAAGTATGTTGCTCTCCAAATGTATTTTTTACTTCATATAAGATTGAAACTAGTTTTTTGTTTTTGTTATAGACAAAAAAAACACTAAGAGGGTTAAATACATAACCAAATATCCTAGGATAACACAAAAGTTTTATTTTTATATTTTCAGTTTCAATTTGATTTTTTTTTAAATAATTTTTTACCCAATTTACCAACGATGTACCATCCCTGTTTCCATGGTCTTTTTCAAAGAAGCTTATTAAATTAAATTTATTGAAAGAAAAAAATCTAATTTTATCATTTAACAATTCTAATTCCGATAGATCTAATAATAATGAAAATACACTATACTTAAAAAAATGCGTTTTAGGTTTATAACGTTTATGGATAACAGTTCCATTATATATACATGAATTAGTCATTGAGGTTTTTAAGCATTTCAAGTGATGATTTTATTCCATCTTCATGAAATCCGTAACCAAAATAACTTCCACAAAAAAGTGTATCTTTTTTATTTTGTAAGTTTGGAAGATGTACTTGAGTATCTAGTGCTTTTTGATCGTAATAAGGGTGCGTAAACCTCACCTTTTTTAAAATTTTTGTCTCATCAATATCAAAATATGGGTTTAAAGTTAAAAATATATTTTCGTCACATTTTAGGTTTTGTAAAAGATTCAGCCAATAGGTGATTGAATTTTTTTTAGTATTTTGGTCATCTATAGATGAATTCCAGGAACACCAAGCCTTTTTATTTTTAGGCATAGCTCTTGTATCGGTATGAATGTAGGCAGTGTTTTCTTTATAGCTAAAATTTGAAAGCACTATTTTTTCATCCTCTGTAGGATTTTCAATTAAATTTAGAGCTTCATCAGCGTGTGTAGCTATAACTACTTTATCATAATCGAAAAATTCACTTTCTCCTCCATAATATAAATCCACGCCAGATGACTTTCTTATAATTTTTTTGATTTTATAATTTTTGTAATATTCTCCAGAAATTTTAGAAATTATTTTATTTACATAAGTTCTGCTTCTATTTGAAACTGTATACCACTGTGGTCTATTTTTTAATTTAAACAAACCATGATTTTGAAAAAACTTTAAAAAAAAACTAATTGGCATTTTACTTGCTTCGACTGGTGGCATTGACCAAATAGCAGATACCATTGGTATTATATGATAATTTACAAATTGTTTTGATAACTTATTTATTTCAAGGTACTTGCCTAAAGTTAGATTTTCTTTCAAATTTATCTCTTTATCACTATTTTTATAAAATTTTATAATATCAAAAAACATTTTTAAGAAGTTAAAATTGAGTAGATTAACTTTATTACAAAACATTCCTTTAAGTCCATTTCCACAATACTCAAAATTTGTATTATCAACTGATACAGAAAATGACATGTTACTTTTTTCAATTTGAACTTCATTCTCTTTGAAAAAATTTATTAAATTTGGATAGGTTTGATAATTAAAAACAATAAATCCAATATCGACAGAAATTTTATTTTCTCCAAAAATTAAATCGATTGTATGTGAGTGCCCCCCAAAATGATCTTCTTTTTCAAAAAGATCGACATGGTGTTTTTTTGATAAATAATATGCAGCACTTAGTCCTGAAATACCTGAGCCGACTACAGCAATTTTCATTAAAAATTATGCTGCATCTTCTTTAAACTCGTCAATGCTAGGGCATGTACAAAATATATTTTTATCTCCATAAACATTGTCAACTCTTGCTACTGGTGGCCAAAATTTATTTACTTTTAAAAATTTAGCTGGGTAGGCTGCTTGCTGACGTGTATATTTATGATCCCACTCATCAGATGCAAGCTCTGTATCGGTATGAGGTGCATTTTTGATTGGGTTATCAACTTTATCAAATTCGCCTGTCTTGATCATATCAATTTCTTTTTTTATATTAATTAAAGTATCACAAAACCTATCTAGCTCTGATAAACTCTCACTTTCTGTTGGCTCTATCATCATTGTACCTGCAACTGGCCATGACATCGTAGGGGCGTGAAAACCATAATCAATTAATCTCTTAGCGATATCCTCTTCGCTAATTCCTGTGTCGCTCTTTATTGATCTAATATCAATAATACACTCATGTGCTACATTCCCATCTGTGCCTTTGTATAAGATTGGATAATGATCTTTGAGTCTATTAGCTATATAATTAGCGTTTAATATAGCTATTTGCGTTGCAAGTTTAAGTCCATAGGAACCCATCATTTTTATATACATCCAAGATATAGATAAAATACTTGAACTGCCCCATGGAGCCGCAGAAACAGCACCTATTCCTGTGGCAGGTCCACAATCCTTTACCACTGGATGATTAGGTAGATAAACTTGTAAATGTCTTTTACATGCAATAGGTCCCATCCCTGGTCCTCCTCCACCATGTGGAATACAGAATGTTTTGTGTAAGTTTATATGACAAACATCTGGACCAAAATTTCCCGGTTTCGCTATACCCACAAGTGCGTTTAAGTTTGCTCCATCCATGTAAACTTGTCCTCCATGTTTATGAATTAAATCACAGATATCTGATATTTTTTCCTCAAATACACCATGTGTGGAAGGATAAGTAACCATTAAAGCTCCAAGATTTTCTGAGTGTGTTTCTACTTTTTTCTTTAAATCCTCAAAATCCACATTCCCTTCTTTATCACAATCAATTACTACTACTTTCATTCCTACCATCTGAGCGCTTGCTGGATTAGTTCCATGTGCAGAGCTAGGTATTAAACATATATTTCTATTTTGATCGCCTCTGTCTAAATGATATTTTCTTATAACCATTAAACCAGCATATTCACCTTGAGCACCTGCATTTGGTTGTAGAGATACTCCTGAAAAACCAGTGATTGATCTTAACCAATTTTTAAGATCAGTGAACAATTCTCTATATCCCTCCATTTGCTCAATAGGTACAAACGGATGAGGCTCAGCTAATTCTCTCCATGAAATAGGTATCATCTCTGCAGTAGCATTTAATTTCATAGTACATGAACCTAGTGCAATCATAGTTCTGTTAAGCGCTATATCCTTATCCTCTAACCTTTTAAGATATCTTAGCATTTCTGTCTCTGAATGATATAAGTTGAAAACAGGGTGTACTAAAAATTTTGAAGTTCTTAATAAATTTTTTGGTAGATTGGGCAAACTTACTGTTGGATCTTCTTTTTTGATTGATTCTGCTGCATTAAAAATTTTTAATAATTGATTTACTCTATAAACATTTTTTCTTTCATCAAAAGAAACGGACAGCATTTCTGAATTTACTTTTCTAATATTAACTTTTTGATCCAAAGCATTTTTAAAAATCTGATCAGTCTTTTCATTGGTTATAATAGTAACAGTATCAAAAAAATAATCTGAATAAATTTTGTATCCAGATTGTTTAATTTTATCTGCGAAATTTTTAGCCAATTGAGAAACTCTTTCAGAAATATTTTTTATTCCATCTGGTCCGTGATAAATAGCATATGCCGCTGATACAATTGCTAGTAGAGCTTGAGCAGTACAAATATTACTTGTAGCTTTGTCTCGTCTAATATGTTGTTCTCTAGTCTGCAGTGACAATCTGTATGCTTTATTTCCATGTCTATCTAGTGAAACGCCGACAATTCTTCCAGGCATAGATCTTTTATATTCATCTTTTGTTGCAAAAAATGCTGCATGGGGCCCTCCATAACCCATTGGAATTCCGAACCTTTGTGAACTGCCAACTGCTATATCAGCTCCAAGCTCTCTTGGGGTTTTAAGTTTAGCAAGTGAGAGTAGATCACATGCTAATATAGCTTTACCATTTTTTTTATGAATTTTACTTATTGCTTCGCTTGGATCTTTGATATCCCCAAAAGTTCCAGGATATTGTAAAATTCCACATACTAAATCCTCTTTTAGTTGATCCAAAACCGTAGTCTCGTCTCCAACAAGTACTTTAAGTCCCATTGGCTCTGCTCTAGTTTGTATAACATCTATTGTCTGTGGGTGACAATTATCTGAGACAAAAACTAAATTACAATCATTTTTATTTAATCTATGGCTTAGCCCTATTGCCTCAGCGGCCGCAGTGCCCTCATCAAGTAAAGATGCATTTGCAATATCCATACCTGTAAAATCAACAATCATTTGTTGAAAGTTTAATAACATCTCCAGTCTTCCTTGTGCTACTTCAGGCTGATATGGAGTATAAGACGTGTACCATCCAGGATTTTCTAATATATTTCTTAAAATCACATATGGTGTGTAAGTACCATAATAACCCATGCCAATAAAATTTGAGTAGATTTGATTTTTTTTTGAGATTGCTTTCAGTTTTCTCAGTGCCTCATACTCTGAATTAGACTCACCAATATTCAATTCGCCTTTAAACTGTATCTTTTCTGGAACAGTACTATTAATGAGTTGATCTAATGAATTAAAGTTAAGATCTTTTAGCATTTTTTGTTGATCTTTATCTGACACACCTATGTGTCTTCCAATAAAGTCTTTTTGCGAATTATGTAGCATTAGCTCGATGTCTCCTTTGCAAACTTATCGTATTCTTCTCTATTCATTAAAGTATCTAATTCAGATATATCTTTAATTTTTAATTTAAAAAACCAAGCAGCCCCTTCTGGGTCTTCATTTATTTTTGCAGGATCATCTACAATAGACTGATTGGTATCTACTACCTCGCCACTAATAGGTGTATAAACATCACTTGCTGCTTTTGTTGATTCAACTACACCAGCGGTTCCATCTTTTTCAACATTTGAACCTTTATCTGGAAGTTCTGCAAACACAATATCTCCTAGCATTTCTGTTGCATGTTTTGTAATTCCAATTGTTGCAACATCCTCTTCTAAGGTAATCCACTCATGTTCTTTTGAAAATTTTACTTCACTCATAAGTTGCTCCTTTCACATAACTTTTTTTATAAAATGGTAATCCACAAATATTAGCTGGATATTTTTTTCCTCTAACTTCTACCAAAATTTTTGTATTAGCCTTAGAAAAGTCTTTATCGATATAACCCATTGCTATAGGTCCGTTCACGCTTGGGCCAAAAGTTCCGCTAGTTATCTCTCCTATAGGTAAATTAGATTCATTGAATAATTTTGATTTCTCTCTTGCGATTAATCTTCCCTCAGGTTTTATCCCTACTCTTATTTTTTTTGGTGCTACTTGAATTTGTTTGATTATTTTATCTGAGCCTAAAAAACCACCATTTGACAACCTTTCTTTTGATATTGCCCATTTGAGATTTGCTTCAATTGGGGTTTTATTTAAGTCCAATTCATGTCCATATAAACAAAGTCCTGCCTCTAATCTCAAAGTATCTCTCGCACCAAGTCCGATTAATTCTGCACCACTATCAATCAAATTTCGGGTAAAATTTTCAACTAAATCGTTCAAAACTGAAATCTCAAAACCATCTTCTCCAGTATATCCTGATCTTGTAACGAATAACTTTCTATTTTGATAATCAAACCAACCGCCCGTCATAAATTTCAATTTATTAACTTCAGGTGTAATAGAATTTAGAATTTCCACAGATCTTGGTCCTTGAATAGCAATCAAGGATCTTTCATTATCAAGTTTAATTTTAAATTTGTTATTTAATATTTTAGATAAAATTTCAAAATCTTTATCTTTACAAGCTGCATTTAGAATAATTAAATACCCACCTTCTATTTTTGTAATAATTAAATCGTCAAAAATTCCAGCATCATCATTCATTAAAAAACTATATTTTGAACGATTAATTTTAAGATTTTTTAAGTCTAAAGGAAAAATTTTTTCAAGTTCAATAGTTAGTTCATTTTCGCCATAAATAAAAAGTTGACCCATATGAGAAACATCAAAAATGCCAGCATTAGTTCTGGTAAATTTGTGTTCTTCTATAATACCTTTTGTGTATTGGATAGGCATTTCGTATCCAGCAAACTCTACAAACTTAGCTTTATAATTTTGGTGAAGTTTATTTAAAGATGTTTTTTTTATTGTCATATTAACTCTGTCTTACCCATCTGTATATTTGCCTGAGAGTTTTGCTCCTTCGGCGAGAACTAAATCTCTTTCCAGAGTTAATATTTTACGGTCCTTTTACCTGAGAGTTTCCTGGGTGGTTGCTCCTTCGGTGTCACTATTATTTGTGATCTCTCCCGTAAGTCAATATTCTACTAAATATTTATTAAAGTCAATGAGTATTAAACTACTTTTTTTTCAGAAGACTGCAGATTATAAAATTGTAGTAATACTGCAAATATCACAATAGCGCCTCCAATAATTACTATAAATGGAGGCTGCTCATTTATAAATAACCAAGCCCAAAGAGGACCCAATACTGCCTCTGTTAACATGATAATTCCCACCATCGCTGAAGGTGTTCTTTGAGCACCTATTGTAATCAAAATAAAACCGAATCCTAATTGTAAAAATCCAGCTAAGAAACCTAAAAAAATATCATGCACGGAAATTAGAATTTTTCCCGACATGATAAATCCTATAATTAATGCAAAAATTCCAGCAACAAATTGGGCCGGTACCATATCAACATTTGGATATTTTCTTACAACTAAAATTAAAACTGCAAATGAAATTGGCATTATAAAAGCAGCAATGTTTCCTGAAATTTGACCAAGTGATAAAGAACTTCCCACCATTAATAAAATTCCTGATATTGCTAAAATTATAGAAGTGAATGTGATAATTGAAATTTTTTCTTTTAAAAAAAAGTATCCAAAAATTGCCAAGAATATTGTTTGCGTTTGAATTATAAAATTAGCGTTAGCAACAGTAGTGTTGTACATAGCAAAAACGTAGCCACAAAAGCCAAATGATAAAATAAAACCACCTAAGAAACCTGGAAATCCTAAATTGTAAAATGACCTAAACACTTGTTTTTTATAAGTTATTATTAAATACAGAGAGATTACGACCAAAAAAAATACGGTTCTCCAAAACAAAATTTGCCATAACGTTGCTCCTTCAAAGGATTTAACTATGAGACCACCAAAACTTAAACTACATGCACCAAAAAAAACTAACAAAGGTCCTGGTAATTTTCTGATAATATTCATTTAAATTTGTGATAATAGATTTTGAGTTTCCATTTCATACAACTTAAATAAAGTTTCCGCATCAGATAATTCTATTTCCTTAAATTTAATTTTTGATCCGGGCGAAATTTGAACTAGACGGTCATAATCTACACTGGCAACGACGCCTATTTTTGGATAACCTCCGATTGTTCCATGGTCTGAAAGCATGATTATAGGATTTCCATCTGCAGGAACTTGGATAACACCTTTTATCAAACCTTCAGACTTGATATTAGTATTTACAATATTTTCTATTTTTGGTCCTTCTAATCTCATGCCCATTCTGTCAGAAAGTTTTGAAACAATAAATTGTTTACCAAAAAAATTTTGAATACCCTCTTGTGAAAAATAATCGTAATTTGTACCTTTAATTATTCTTAAATTTTCAATTTTAGTATTAATATAATTTATTTTTTTTTTGTTATAATTTGTATTTAAATTTAAAAGACTAAATTTTTGTCCTTCACTTAATTTATTTCCATCATTAGAGCCGATTTTTGCTCTTGTGTTAATAGAGCAACTTTTCCATTGATAACTTATATCAATATCAGCTCCTATGGATAAATAACCATAAACAGACTTATTTGTTGATATTATATCAATCTCATCACCGTTTTCTATTTGATAACTCTCGTAACATTTTCCATCTATTCCTATACCATTTTTTTTAATTTTAAAAACAACATCTCCTGTGACAGCAAAGTTTAATTTATCTCCAGTAAATTTTATATGAGGCCCTTGATAAGCAAATTCTATTATCGGCGTATTTAGAATATTATTAACTAGTTTATTGGCTAGATAAAAATTCCTAATATCCATTGCTCCACTAAAAGGTATACCAATATGATATAGATTATCTCTACCTTCATCTTGAAATGTAGTATTAATTCCGGCTCTTATTATTTCAAAATAATTATCGTTCATTATAAGATTTATATTCGTTTAGTGATATTTCATAAAAGGTAACCTTGTCACCTGGATCAATCATATTTGGATCTTTTTCGTTACTGCTATCAAACATCTCTACAGGAGTATTACCTATAATATTCCATCCGCCAGGACTTTCAAAAGTGTATATATTTGCAAATTGCTCTGTAATTCCGACTGAACCTTTGGGCACAATTACTCTTGGAGTTTCTAATCTTTTAGTGTGTATATTTTTATTCAAATCACCTAAAAAAGGCATTCCTGCAATGAAACCTGTCATATAACAAAAATATTCTGTATTAAAAAAATTTTCTAAAATTTTATCTTTTTTTAAGGAAAGTTTTTTTTCTAAAATGTCAATATCTAAACCAAAAATCTCATCACAACATACTGGGATCTTTAATTCTTTGTTATTTTTAATAAAAACTTCATTAATGTTGAGATTTTCAATTTTTTTTTTTATCTCATTAAAATTAGTTAATTTTAAATCAAATGAAATAATTAACTTATTATAAGAAGGGGTAAGATTATTAATTCCTTTAATTTTCTGATTTCTAATTGAATAAAAATACTTAATTACATTTGAATTTATTTCTTTATTTACTTCTTTACCAAAGTCACAATAGACAGCTGCGTCACCAAGATTTGATATATTTTTAATCATGACATGTTATACTTCAAGTATTAAGCCATGGAAATTAATATCAATTGTGATTTAGGTGAAAAATCAAAACATCATTCAAATGAAAATGATCCTGAATTACTTAAAATAGTAAATTCTGCGAATGTTGCTTGCGGTTTTCACGCAGGTGACGAGGATTCAATGAATCAGGTTATTAGAATATCTAAAGAAAATGGAGTAAGCATTGGTGCTCATCCTTCTTTTAAAGATCTAGAAAACTTTGGAAGAAAAAGGCTAAATCTTTCTCCTGGTGAAATAAAAAAATTAATTATTGATCAATATGAAATCCTTCAAAAATTAGCGCAAAATCATGGAGAGAAAGTAACGCACATGAAGCCTCATGGCGCATTAAACAACATGGCATGTGAAGATTTAGAATTAGCGTCCATTTTGGCCAAAACAATTAATGATATAGATAAAAATTTAATATATTTGGTTCCTACTGGTTCAAAAATGGAGGAAGCTGCAAAAACATTAAAAATGAAAATTGCTTGTGAAATTTTTGCTGATAGAAATTATGAAGATGATGGAAATTTAGTTTCAAGAAAAAAACCTCATGCATTAATTATTGACCCTGAGCAAGCCAAAAAGCACGTCTTAACAATGGTAAAAACTCAGTCACTTAATTGTCACAGCGGAAAGCAAATACCTTGTGAAATTGACTCAGTATGCATACATGGAGATAATGATAATGCATTATTAACTGCAAAATCAATAAAAGCAAACCTTTTAGAAAATGGATTTAAATTGAAACCTTTAAATGACATGGAGAAATTTGTTTAATGATAAAAAAAATTTTTTTAATACTAATCTTTCTGAATATTGCGACTAATTCTTACTCAGCAGGATCAGACTCAACAACCTCAAAAGTTAAGTCTGATTATGACAAAGCAGTTGAGACAATAAAATTTGCAAAAAAATTTGAGAAAAAGGGAAAAATTAAAAAAGCAATGAAAAGATATACGAAAGCTCAAAAACTTCTTTTAAAGTCTAACAGTAAAAAACCAAATCAAGCAGATACTTTAAATTATTTAGGATTTACAACTAGAAAATTAGGGGATTATAAAAATGGGGAAAAGTATTACCTTTTAGGACTAAAAATTGACCCAAATCATAATGGGATAAATGAATATTTAGGTGAACTTTATGTTGCAACAAATAGAATGGATTTAGCGAAGGAGAGACTGAAAGTATTAGAAAATTGCAATTGTGAAGAATATACTGAGCTTAAACAAGTAATAGATGGTTCGAAAAAATCAAAATACTAATTCGGCTTTTAATTTAGTATCGTTGTAAAATTACAAAATTATAATATTATAAATCTGCCTTGATAGAACAATCCATAATATTACTACAAATAATCTTTATAGATATAATTTTAGCTGCAGATAATGCAATAATTATTGGTTTAATAGCTGCAAACTTTGTTCCAAAAAATAGAAAAAAAATTATTTTATGGGGTGTTGCAGGAGCTTTAGTTTTTAAAGTTATATTTGCTGTATTTGCAACTTACTTGTTCAAATTTTACTTTATTAAAATTTTAGGTGGTCTTTTATTAATTTGGATAGTAAATGATTTAAGAAAAGATTTAGTAGAAATTAAGAAAGTAAAATCTCCTACTAAAAAATCTAATGAGCCTTCTTTTATAAAAAGTGTGTATAAAGTTTTGTTTGCTGATATCACTATCAGTTTTGATAACGTTATCGGTGTTGTGGGTGCAGCAAAAGGATATTTTGGATTTATGATTTTTGGACTAGTTTTGTCTGTTGTTCTAACTGGAGCGTTAGCAACATATATGGCAAATTATATTCAAAAGCATATATGGATAGCCTATGTTGGTTTGGTATTTATTTTAATTGTTGGTCTTCAACTGATAATTGGTGGTCTGGTTGACCTGGAAATTCTGAAGATAAATGAAGAATTTAAGAAATATTTCTAATCAATAAGAATGTTTTTTTTGTGGAAATTTTTTAGTCCTTACTTCTTTTGAATAATTTGAGACCGCTTTAGAAATTTCTTTTGCAATATTAGAGTACTTTTTAACAAATCTTAAACTAATTGGATTTAAACCAATTAAGTCATCAATAACCAAGATTTGACCATCACAATTATTTGAAGCTCCAATTCCAATTGTCGGAATATTTAAAGATTTTGTAACTAATTTTGCTAATGAAGTTTCAACGCATTCCAAAACTATAGAAAAAACTCCTAATTTCTCTAGTAATTTTGCTTCTTTTAAAATTTTGAGTCTTTCTACATTTTTTGTACCTTTAAATTTAAAGCTTTTATCTGTTTGAGGTAGGACTCCTAAATGTCCCATGACCGGAATATTATTTTTAACCAATACTCTAATTACAGCTTTAATTTTACTTCCACCTTCTAGTTTAATTGCTTCACATTTTGTTTTTAGCATTACTTTTTTTACATTTTTTAATGCTTCTTTTGGATTTCTGTAGGTATTATATGGCATATCTACTACCATGAGACTTTTTTTAATACCTTGTCTTACACTTTTAGAGTGTTCTATCATGGTATTAAGAGTTACCTCTTTAGTTGATTTATAGTTATACAAAACTGATCCAAGAGAATCCCCTACTAGCACTAAATCACAGAATTTATCTGCAATCCTTGCTGTATTTTTTGAATATACAGAAAGACTAACAATTTTTGATTTGTTTTTTTTTAAGATAATTTTTTTAATTTTTTTCATATTTGAAAATAATTTAATTAAATTAAGTTATATTTAAAGCTATTCTAATTCAATAGTGCTAGGTGGTTTTGAGGTTACATCGTACACAACTCTATTTATTCCCCTGATACTATTAACTATTCTATTTGAAATAGTTTGCATAAAAGACTTTTTGAATTCAAAAAAATCAGCAGTCATACCGTCTTCAGAAGTAATAGCTCTTAGTAAACATAAATATTCATAAGTACGATTGTCTCCCATAACTCCTACTGTTTTTACTGGTAACAAAGCAGCATAAGCTTGCCATATTTTATGGTAAAGTCCGTGGTCCTTTAAAGCTCGAACAAAATAATGATCAGCCTCTTTTAAAATTTTTATTTTTTCATTAGTAATAATACCAGGCATTCTGATTGCTAATCCAGGTCCTGGAAAAGGATGTCTTGATATAATTTCGTTAGATAATTTTAATTCAAGACCTAATTTTCTAACCTCATCTTTAAATAAAAATTTTAATGGCTCAACAAGTTTCAAGTTCATGTTTTTTGGTAAACCACCTACATTATGGTGAGATTTAATCTTTGAAGTTTGACTACCAGTAACAGATCTACTTTCGATTAAATCGGGGTAAAGTGTTCCTTGTGCTAAAAAACTTACATTCTTAATTTTTTTTGCGTAGCGTTCAAATATTTTTATAAATAGATTTCCAATTATTTTCCTTTTTTTTTCTGGGTCAGAAATATTTTTTAATTTAGACAAAAATTCTTTCTCTGCATTTACATAGGTTAAATTGATTTTTAAACGTTTCTTAAAAGTTTTTACTACTTGTATTTCCTCATTTTTTCTCAAAAGTCCTGTGTTTACAAAAATACAATATAGTTTTTTTCCAATAGCTTTATTCAATAGCTGAGCAACAACACTGCTATCCACTCCACCAGATAATGCACAAATAACTTTGTTAGTACCTACTTGTGTTTGTACTTCTTTAATTAATTTAAATTTTTGATCTTTAGAGGACCAATTTCTCTTGATTTTACATATTAAGAAAATAAAATTACTTATCAGTTTTTTTCCACTTTCAGTATGTGTTACTTCGGGATGAAATTGTATACCAAAAAACTTTTTGTATTTGTTTTCAACAATTGCAAATTTAGAATTTGTACTTGATGCAATAACCTTAAAATTTAAAGGTAGTTTAGATACTTGATCAGCATGACTCATCCATACCTGTTTTGTTTTCTTTGTTCCAAAGAAATTTTTTGTTAAAAGGCTGTCTTTTTTTTTATAAATGTTAGCCAAGCCAAATTCACGGTGTTTTGATTGTTTTACTTTTCCACCATTCAATTTCGAAAGTATTTGATGGCCAAAACAAATTCCTAAAATTGGAAGACTCAAATCTAATATTTTTTTGTCAAAAGAATATTTGTTAATTTGGTATACGTTTAATGGTCCTCCAGACAAAATTATTCCTCTAACACGTTTGTTAATGTCTTTAATTTCAATTTTTTTATGACTTATAATCTCTGAAAAAACTCCTAATTCTCTTATCCTCCTTGCAATTAGTTGAGTAAACTGGGAACCAAAATCTACTATCAAGATTTTGTCTAGATTTTGATCAAGACTCATTTTTAGGATCTATATTTTGCAGAGACTCTTTTATGTTTTTATTTTCGTCACATAATTTTTCGCAAACTTTTGAGAATGTTTCTGAAAGACTTTTAACCTTATCGTAGTTGGATTTTTCAATAGATATTTTCATCATCATCAATAAAGCCTCTTCATTATCTGGTTCAATAAGTAGAGCTGTTTCTAAGTTAATTATCTCTTTTCTTTGATCTTCTTCGTGGTTATAAATTTTTGCCAAATACAAGTAAGAATTAGCATCCTTTGGATTAAAAACTATGTTTCGTTCAAATAAAAATTTAGCGTCATCATACTTTTTATTTTCATAAAGTTTTAGTGCATCATTAAAAAAATTATTATTACTAAAAGATAATGATTGAACTAATAAAAGTATAATTGATATTTTAATTATTTTAAAATTTTTGAGCATTAATATTTACTATCATTTTTTATCATATCAACATTGTGAACCATACTCTCATAAAATCCTGCTTTTGTTATTTTTACAAAATGAGGTTTTTCTCTAAGTCTAGTTATATTTTTTGAACCAAGATAACCCATAGATGATTTTAAACCACCAACTAATTTATATAATATACTTCCTACATCACCTTTATATTTAACAAACCCTTCAACACCTTCCGCTACATATTTGGAAACATCTTTTTGTTTCTTTTGAAAATACCTATCTGCTGAACCTTTATTCATAGCTCCAACAGAACCCATGCCACGAAAACTTTTATACAATTTTCCGTTTTTTTTAATTAATTTTCCTGGTGTTTCATTTGTACCAGCAAACAATGATCCTATCATTACAGCATCAGCTCCTGCAGCAAATGCTTTTGCTAAATCACCTGAATATTTAATTCCTCCATCTGAAATTATTTTTACTTTTTTATTTTTAATTCCATTTCTCACTGATAAGATTGCACTCAACTGAGGAACCCCAATACCAGCTACTAATCTTGTAGTGCAAATAGATCCAGGTCCAATTCCAACTTTTATAATATCAACCCCTAATTTAATTAGAAATTTCGCAGCCTCTGGTGTAGCAATATTACCAGCGCATAGAGCTATTTTATTATTTTTTATTTTTTTTACATATTTGATAATTTCACCTACTTTTTTGGTATGGCCATGTGCAGTATCAATTACTATAAGATCAACCCCTTCTTTAATAATTTCTTTTGCTCTAACAAACTCTTTGTCTGATGCTCCTATTGCTGCGCCCACTTTTAAAGAAAGTTTTTTTACTTTTTTTATTTCTAATATCTGTTGTTTGATATTAAGATTACGATGAATTACTCCAATGCCCCCAGCTTTTGCTAGTGCTATAGCCATTTTGCTCTCTGTTACAGTGTCCATTGCTGAAGACAAAAGTGGAACTTTTAGTTTTAGGTGAGCTCCTAAGGTTACATCTGTATTTACTTCTGATGGCAGTATTTCTGAATAATTTGGAACTAACGTAACATCATCAAAGGTAAGTGCTTCTTTTATAGGGACCATAATCTTTTATATATGATTCCTTTTTATTTTAAAGTGTCTATCTAACTTTTCTACAAATTATAAAACTTTCCTTTGAGTCTTTCCTACTTGATTTTGGTTTAAATACCCTAACTTCTTTAAAATGTTTTTTTCCTTCTGCGACGATTTCATTAAAAGTGCCACCCATGAAAATTTTTGAAATAAAATAACCACTATCTTTTGTAAGATCTTTTGCGAATTTCATAGCTTCTATGCATAGTTCTCCTGTTTGTATTGAGTCAATATTTTTATTACCCGTTGTATCAACGGCCATATCGGACATTACAACATCAACTTTACCATTCAGTTTTTTTTTTATTTTATCTTGTATTTTAACATCAGTAAAATCTCCCTGGATTTGTAAGCTTTTACCTATTGGTTCCATTTTTTTTAAATCAATAGAGATTAATTTTCCACTTTTTGCTGCTTTAAAAGCATATTGAGACCAACTCCCTGGGGCTGCACCAATATCAATTATAGACAATCCACCTTTAAAAACTTTAAATTTTTCATCTATTTCTATCAGTTTATAAGCAGATCTTGCTCTATAGCCATCAACCTTTGATCGTCTCACATAAATGTCTCTTCTCTGTTTGTTTATCCAGTTTTTGGAGATTTTATTTTTTTTCATATGGTATTAAATTAAATTTAATACATCTTGTTCAGTTATCTTTGAAATATCATTAGAATTATACAACTTACTGCTATTTAAAATTCTTACACTTGAATACTTTGGAGCAAATTTTTCTTCTTCTTTAGATCCTCCAGATCCAAATAAAAGTATCATAGGTATTTTAGCTAAGCCAATCATATGCATAATTCCGTTATTTATTGATACACTTGAGCTTAATCTGGTAGCTAAAGCAGTGACAAATACTGGCTCTGAATATTTTGCGTTTTCTTCTGGAATAATTGCTTCTTTAATTTCATTTTTTATCTTCGAAATTAATTCTATATCATTTTTTTTAATCAAAAAAACTGGAACTTTATTAAGTTCTACAATTTTTTTTCCTAAATTTATAAATTTATCTATTGGCCAATTTTTTTTTCTATAAGGGTTTCCTTGAGTTATAGACAATCCAACATAATTGTTATTTGGGAGGATTCTTTTAGCTTCATCAAAATATTTTAGGTCAATACTTTTAATGTCATAATTCTGAATAGTTAATTTTTTGTCAATTAACTTTTCAATATTATTTAAAATCATAATCAAATTATTTTTTGTATTTACGTAATTTTTTTTCTTTGAAGAAAAAAAATAATTCAATGAGGAGGAATAAAAATTATTACAAGGTATCTGTTTTAAAACTAAAGTATTTCTAATTTTTGACTGAAGGTCTATTATTAGATCAAATTTATCTATTGAGTTTTTATTAAATAATTTTTTTGCTAAAAATAAATGTTTCCATCTAAAACCAAAATATTTAATGTTTAAATCAAAAGTTGGTATATTAATACCATATTCTTTTAAACTTCCTTGAAAGTGGTTCTCATGTGCACCCAAATAGAATACAGAAGTATCTTTAAAATTAATTTTTAAACTTGTAATTAAATCAAATAGCTGGATGCTATCCCCAAGTCCACCTCCAGAATTATAAATTAAAATTTTCATCAATATAGATTATATATTTCTTTTATTTTAAATTTTTTTATTAAATCTTAGCTTCATTTCTATGATTTCATCTTCTGTTGTTTCAATTTTAGAAATAAAGTTTTTATTACTTCTAATTTTGTCATTATGTTTTCCAGCAAAATGAACAATCCCAATTTCATGATTTGGTAAATATGGTTCTACTAAAGTATTTTTATCTTTATGAAATTTTAAAATTTCAATAAATGTCCAATTACAATAAGCGGGTAATATTTCAACTGGTAGACCATCACAATAAATTGTAACGTTCATTGCTATCTGCTCTGAGCCCCATATTTTTCCAGATGAAAGCGATTTTTTTAAATTCTTTTGCCATATTTTCCAATGAGGTGCGTCCTTTTGTAAAGCAAATACACCAATATTCAGATGGGGTTTTAAGGCTACTTCTCTAGCAATTTTCTCAGAAAAACCGGATGACTTTGCATGTTTATAATTTTGAGATTTAATCTTTGCAAAACTTCCTAAAAACCAATCAGCTCTTAACACTCTACCGTAGGCTCTATCTGCTGAAGTTGCAATTGATAGCTTTCCTTTACTACATCCTTTAAAGTAGAGCTCTATTGCTCCCCAAGAATTAACCCACGCATCAGCATCTATCCATAAATATTTTTTATAATTTGGAAAATATTTTGGTAAAAATGCCCTAGAAACTTGACTTTTAAGCCATTCTTTACCTTGAATCTTAAATTCGGGTACCTCAATATCCCAGTCGGCTGATTTTATTTCATCTACTTTTTTTGAAAGATGCTTTTTTTGATCATCCGTCAAACCTGCATCTAGTATACAAATTGCTATATTCTCACTCTGTTTAAAAAACTTTATAGAGTTAACCAATTCGTCTAATAATTCATAATATTTTGCGTCTGCTAGTGATATAATTACATTTTCTTTCATCAAAGAATATCTTCTAGATCATCATCAGTATCTTTAACATTCAAATCCTCATTTTGTTTTTTTAACTTTTGATAATGAAAATAGCTGATTGGCAATATACCCAAATAAACAATCGCGCTAATGGCAATAACGTTGAATGGATAAATTAACAGAAGACCAAAAAACAAAACTATTCCAAATAGAAGAAAAATTGTAGTTTTTCTCTGAATTACAATTTTTTTAAACGAATAACTTGGGAATTTACTTATTAATAGTAATGAAGTTAAAATAAAGAACATTGGTACAACTAAATCATAATTAATTTTTATAAAATCAAAGTTGGTCAAACTAAATATTAATGGGGTCAAAACTAATATTCCTCCAGCAGGAGATGGTACTCCTTCAAAGAAATTATCTTTCCAAGAAGGTTCTTGTCCAGAATTAATATTAAATCTTGCTAATCTTAAAGCCACACAAATCACGAAAATAAGACAGACTAGCCAACCAAATCTGCCAAGCGTATTTAATTTCCAAAAATACATTATAAAAGCTGGCGCAACACCAAAGCTAATCATATCAGTTAATGAGTCTAATTCTTTCCCAACTTTAGATGTAGCTTTAATTAATCTGGCAATTCGTCCATCTAATCCATCTATTATCGCAGCTATAATAATAGCAATAATCGCAAATTCAAATCTTCCATCTAAAGCAAATCTGATTGAAGTTAATCCAATACAAACTCCAATTAGTGTTAGCATGTTGGGTAAAATTACTCTTGCATTTTTTTTTTCAGCAACAACTTTAAAATTGTTTTTTGGTTTAAGCATAATTATTTTTTAGCTAACAAAGTCTCACCTGAAATTGCTTTTTGTCCCACTTTGACAAGAGGTTCATAATTTTCATAATAAACATCTGCTCTACTTCCAAATCTAATCATTCCTATTCTGTCCCCTTGATTAAGCTGTTGGTTCTTGTCTGTTTCACAAACTATTCTTCTTGCCACTAATCCTGCAATTTGAACTACTATTATGTCGTTACCATGCTTGTCCTTTATTTTGTAATAATTTCTTTCATTATCTTCACTAGCTTTATCTAGAGATGCATTAAAAAATTCTCCTGGTTTATATAAAATTTCTTCAACTGTACCTGAACATGGAGTTCTGTTTACATGGCAATCAAATATATTCATAAAAATACTAATTTTCTTAAATTTTTTATTTTCAAGACCAACCTCTTTAGGTCCATCTACTTCCTCAACTTTAATAACTTCTCCATCAGCAGGACTTACAAGGTAATCATCGTCACCTATAACTGTTCTTTCGGGATCTCTAAAAAAATAATAAACCCATATAGTTAATAATAAACCAATTAGTCCTAAAAAATTATTAATGATTAATAGAATTATAGTTATGAAGGCTGCAATAACTAAAAACTTATATCCCTCGGTATGAATTTTTGGAAATATCTTGGTAAACATATTCTTCTATTTGCTAATTTTTTGATTAATATGTATATAAACCAATCAAATTCAATTAATAAGATAATTTTATTTTAATGAGTAAAATCAAGGTAAAGAACCCAGTTGTAGAGTTGGATGGTGATGAAATGACTCGAATTATATGGGAGTTCATTAAGAATAAACTGATACTTCCTTATATTGATCTAGGGATTGAATATTATGATTTAGGCATGAAAAGTCGTGATAATACAAGTGATCAGATTACAATAGACTCTGCAAATGCTATCAAAAAAATTGGCGTTGGTATTAAATGCGCAACTATTACTCCTGACGAAGCAAGAGTAAAAGAATTTGATCTAAAAAAGATGTGGAGATCGCCTAACGGAACTATTAGGAATATTATTGGAGGTACCGTCTTTAGAGAACCTATCATTTGTAAAAATATACCAAAACTAGTCCCTTCATGGACAGATCCTGTAATTATTGGAAGACATGCTTTTGGAGATCAGTATAGAGCAACAGATTTTAAAGTACCTGGTAAAGGAAAAATGGAAGTTAAGTGGACTTCTGAAGATGGTAAAGATGAAATTAAATACGAGGTGTTTAACTTTACTGGGCCAGGGGTAGCGCTTTCAATGTACAATTTAGATAAATCTATACAAGATTTTGCGAGATCTTGTTTTAGTTATGGGCTTATTAAAAAATGGCCAGTCTACATGTCTACAAAAAATACAATTCTAAAACAATATGATGGTAGATTTAAAGATATTTTTCAAGAAATATTTGAAAATGAGTACAAAAAAGATTTTGACAAGAATAATTTAACATATGAACATAGGTTAATAGATGACATGGTTGCATGTGCGATGAAGTGGAGTGGCAAATATATTTGGGCATGTAAAAACTATGATGGAGATGTGCAGTCAGATACAATGGCACAAGGATATGGCTCGCTAGGTTTAATGACGAGTACTCTTCTAACCCCAGATGGAAAAATTATGGAAGCTGAAGCAGCACACGGAACCGTCACTAGACACTACAGAATGCATCAGCAAGGTAAAGAGACTTCAACAAATCCTATTGCTTCTATCTTCGCATGGACTAGAGGATTAGCTCACAGAGGCAAACTCGATAGTAATGATGAATTGATTAATTTTGCACAAACAATCGAAAAAGTTTGTATTGAGTGTGTTGAAAATGGAGCGATGACAAAAGATTTAGCTATCTTAATTGGTCCTTCAAGCAAATATCTAACAACAAATCAGTTTTTAGATGAAATTGATAGCAATCTAAAAGCGAAATTAAATTAAAGTCTTAAGTTCTTCAAAAGCATTGTCTATTTTTGATTGATCTTGGCCACCAGCTTGGGCAAAATCTTTTCTTCCTCCACCACCCTTGCCACCAATAATCTTTGAACCAATTTTTACAAATTCAACAGCATCATATTTACTTGTTAAGCTTTCTGTAACCCCTACTGCTATTCCTACTTTGTCATCCTTGCTTGCAAAAACTACCACAATACCTTCTGATAAATCTTTTTTACCTTGATCAACTAATTTTCTTAACTCTTTAGGAGGAAGATCATCAACTTTTTGAAGTCTTAATTTAATTCCATTAATATCTTGGTCTTTAATAATATTTTTTGATTTATCATTTAAAATTGAATTTACAGAAAGTGTTTCTAATTGTTTTGTTAAGTTTTTAATTAAGTTTTTTTGATCAGATTGGTCCAAGCTAGGTTGCCCTCCAAGCTTGATGATTTGCTCACTTAAATCTTTAACGGTTTCATTATCTTTTTCAGAGGATAACGCTGAAAGTTTTTCTTTATTTTTCAAATAATCCTCTAATTGTTTGTCTCTTAAAGCCTCTATCCTCCTAACCCCAGCAGCTATTGAGGATTGACTGACTATTTTAAATTTTCCAATATCTCCAGTATTTTTAACATGGGTTCCGCCACATAATTCTGTAGAAAAATACTTTCCATCTTCATCTCCCATTGAAAGTACCCTTACTTCGTCACCATATTTTTCACCAAATAAAGCTAGAGCTCCTTTTTCTACGGCTTCATCAGGTGTCATTAACCTGGTTTTCACATCTGACTTTTTTGAAACCATATTATTTACAAATTTCTCTATCATATCAATTTCATCATTTTGGATTGGCTTCATATGACTAAAATCAAATCTCAATCTGCTAGGCTCTACAAGAGACCCTTTTTGAGTTACATGATCCCCTAATACTCTTCTCAAAGATTCATGTAAAAGATGTGTTGCCGAATGATAAGCTCTAGTGTCATCTCTCCTTTCAGCATTTATCTTCATTTCAACACTATCTTTAAGCTTTATAGAACCATTAACCACCTTTCCGTAATGCACAAATAGGTCCCCAAGTTTTTTCTGAACATCTGTCACCTCAAATTTAAATTCATTTGATACTATCTCACCAGTATCTCCTACTTGACCTCCAGACTCTCCGTAAAATGGAGTTTGATTTACTATGATCATACCCTCATCGTTTTCTTTAAGTTGATCAACTTCCTTATTTTCTTTTAATAAAGACAAAACAACACCCTCTGCTTGATTTGTTTCATAACCTAGAAATTCTGTTGGCTCTAATCTATCTTTAATCCCAAACCAAATATCTTCAACTGCAGCATCTCCTGAACCTTTCCAATTTTTTTTAGCAAGTTCTCTGCTTTCCTTCATTAAAGATTTAAACTTATCTGTATCAATGGACATTGATTTGTTTCTTAAAATATCTTCAGTAAGATCTAACGGGAAACCGTAAGTGTCATATAATTTAAATGCTACTTCACCTGGTAAAACTTTATCAATTTTATAAATTTCATCATTTAAAATTTTAATTCCTCTATCAAGTAGAACTAAAAATTTTTCCTCTTCCATTCTTAAAGTTTCTTTAATCAAAGACTCAGCTCTTATGAGTTCAGGATAATTTCCTGACATTTCATTTTTAAGAGTGTCAAACAAATTATAAAAAACTGGTTCCTTAGATCCTAACAAGTGTGAGTGTCTCATTCCTCTTCTCATAATTCTTCTAAGTACATATCCTCTTCCTTCATTGGAAGGTAAAACACCTTCTGCAATTAAAAATGAGCTTGCTCTTAGATGATCAGCAATTACTCTGAAACTTGCAAGATTAGATTTTTCTGACTTAACTTTTACAATTTCCGATGCTGAACTAATTATTTTTTTAAAATGATCTGTTTCATAGTTATCATGCGAACCTTGTAATAAAGCAGCTATTCTCTCTAATCCCATTCCAGTATCAACTGATGGTTTTGGTAAATTTATTCTTTTATCTTTTGAAACTTGCTCATATTGCATAAAAACTAAATTCCAAATCTCAATAAATCTGTCCCCATCTTCATCTTTAGAGCCAGGTAATCCTCCAGCTAAATGATCTCCATGGTCAAAAAAGATTTCAGAACACGGACCACATGGACCTGTCTCTCCCATCGACCAAAAGTTATCAGATGTAGCTATTCTAATAATTCGATCATCGCTAAAACCCGCAATTTTCTTCCAAAAATTGAAGGCTTCATCATCTTCGTGAAATACAGTTACATATAGCCGGTCTTTATTGATACCAAAATCTTTAGTGATCAAATCCCAAGCATAATGAATTGCCTCTTCTTTAAAATAATCTCCAAAAGAAAAGTTTCCTAGCATTTCAAAGAAAGTGTGGTGACGAGGTGTATAACCAACATTTTCTAGGTCATTATGTTTTCCTCCAGCCCTGACACATTTTTGAGAAGTAGTAGCTCTTACATAATCCCTTTTTTCTAAACCTGTGAACACATTTTTAAACTGAACCATCCCAGAATTAGCAAACATCAATGTAGGATCATTGTTGGGGACTAAATTGCTAGACTCAACAATCTTGTGTTCATTCTTTTCAAAATACTTTAAAAAAATATTCCTTATTTCATTTAAGGTTTTGTCAGCCATATTTTTAAAATACAGCTTTTTTAATCTATGTCTAGATATCGATAGGGAAAAAAGGCGCTTAAATTAAGCGCCTTTTATTAATAAAGATGACCTATTAATTCTTTTTTGATGGAGGAGTAGCTTCCGCTTTTTCAGCTTCTTCCTTTTCAGCTACTTTCTTTTCCTTCTCAATTTTATCAGGATCAAGCGGATTTCCCTCTATTTTCTTGGAAATTACTCCTGCTTTCTCTCTGATAGCCATTTCAATTTCTGCAGCAACTTTAGGATTTTGAGCTAAATAAGTCTTAGCATTTTCTCTACCCTGACCAATTTTCTCGCCTTTATAAGCGTACCATGCACCTGATTTTTCAATTATATCTGCTTTGGAACCAAGATCGACGAGTTCACCCATCTTGCTAATTCCTCTTCCATACATTAAGTCAAATTCTACAACTTTAAATGGTGGAGCAACTTTGTTTTTAACTACTTTAACTCTTGTTGAGTTACCAATAATTTCATCTTTATCTTTAATGGCGCCAATTCTTCTAATGTCCATTCTGACTGATGAATAAAATTTAAGTGCGTTTCCACCTGATGTTGTTTCAGGACTTCCAAACATAACTCCAATTTTCATTCTAATTTGGTTTATAAAAATCATCATTGTATTTGTATTAGAAATCGAACCTGTTAGTTTTCTTAAAGCCTGACTCATTAATCTTGATTGAAGACCAACATGATGATCTCCCATCTCTCCTTCGATTTCAGCTTTCGGTGTTAGAGCTGCAACAGAGTCGATAACAATTACTGAAATAGAGCCTGATTTTACTAGTGTATCAGCAATCTCTAAAGCTTGTTCACCAGCATCTGGTTGTGAAATTAAAAGTTCTTCAGTATTGACACCTAATTTTTTTGCATAAACTGGATCTAATGCGTGCTCTGCATCAACGAATGCACAAATACCTCCAGCTTTTTGTGCTTCAGCAACAACTTGTAATGCTAATGTTGTTTTTCCAGATGACTCTGGTCCGTAAACTTCAACAATTCTTCCTTTAGGTAATCCACCTATTCCTAATGCTAAATCTAAACTTAAAGATCCTGTAGATATTGACTCAATATCCATAGCTCTTTTTTCACCAAGCTTCATTACAGAGCCTTTTCCAAAATTATCTGTAATCTGAGCTATCGCAGCATCTAATGCTTTGTTTTTCTCTTTATTGTCTACTTCTTGATCTTTAGTTGATTTAACTACTTTTAAGTTGTTTTTAGTCATATTTTGCCTTTTTTATTAAATTTTTTAACACTCGAATCATGATATTAAATGTACACATTTTGTTCTCATTGGCAATATATTTATTTTATACCTCAAAAAGTCAAATAATTACTTAAGATTTAGATATTGGCTATTTAGAAGCCCTACTGCTTTCAGGAGATTATACTGAGCCATAAGGTAGTTTTTCTCAGAATTTGCCAAAGATATTTCAGCAGAAAGCAATAATGCATTTGATTGAATAACATCAAGAGTATTTCTTGATCCTCTTTCGTATTCAGCAGTAACACCCTCATAAGCTATTTGAGATGCTCTGACTTGTACTTTGACAGAACTTAAAAAACTTTCAGAAGATTGTAAACTTGACCAGGCACTAGCAACATTAGTTTCATTAGTTTTAAATGCATCATCTAACAATAATCTTTTTCGAGTAGTTAAATTGGAATTTTTGTTTATTGTGGATCTTTTTTTTCCACCAGAATAAAAAGGCCAACTTAAAGTAGCTTTTAAAGTATCTTTTTCTCGCTCATCAATAGTTGACGTAAGGTCATCTGAATAAGATCTTTCTAAAGATAAAGATGCCGTAGGTTTCAGGTCAGACTCAGAAATTGCTAAATCTTTTTCAGACTTTTCTAAATCAAGTTTTGCAATTAAAATATCTGGATTATTTTTTTTAGAAAGATTAATGGCTTCATTAAGAGTGCTTGGAATACTTACAATTGCATTAGAATTTTTTTGCAATTGATTTGGATCGTTAATTTCACCAATTATATTTTCATAATTTAATTTACTTATTAAAAGATCACTTTTTGCTTTTGCAAATTGAGCTTGCGCACCTGCAAGAGAAGATTCAGATTGTGCTAAGTCAGTATTTGTGATTTGACCACGATCTCTTCTTATTTTGTCATTCTCCACTTGTCTAATTAATAAATTTAAATTTTTTGAATTAATCTCAAGTGTTTCTCTAGCTAAAATTAAGTTAGTGAATGCATTTATAGCTTTATGCAAAATATCTTGTTCTTTTTTAACTAATTTTGCTTTTGCTAAATCTAAAGCTGTAATATTTTTTTGAAGAGTTATATCTCTTCCATAATCTAAAATTGTTTGTTCTAATTTTATTGATGTTGTAAATGTATCAACGTCACTAACAGTTGCATCTCCACCACTTTGATTAGTAAGCTTATTAGTATCTTCAATACTTTTTGATCCACTTAATGTTAATGAGGGTTTATAATCAGCTTTTGAAATATTTACATCTTCCTCTGAGGCTTTAATGTTTTCCCTTTCAGCATTTAATTGAATATTACTTTTGTAAGTTTGATTTAAAGCTTTATATAAAGTAATTGCAAAAGAGTTACTAAAATAAAATAAAGTTAAACTAATTAATATAAAAATTTTTTTCATTTAGGCCTATATACAGCAGATTTTATTTGATGATTATCATTTAAATTTAAAATAATAGACGCGTACTTTGGCGTATTCTTAAACATATTTTGAGTAATTCTTTGATAAGTTTGCATAAAATTAATTACATCAGATTTATTCATTATTTTATGTTTAGATTTTTTTTTTGCTTTTAGCCAAAGTTTTCGCTCTTGTTTCAATCTCCACTTTTGTAATAAAGTGAAATTTTTAGCTTTTAAGTAAATCATACAATTTAACTGTGAGTATAGCTCTTTATACTTAGTTTTTAATTGTTGATTTACATAATTTCTCCAAACAAGCTTTTGATCTTTAGTTTTTTCTAGAGAGTTAATCGGTTTTTTCATTGTATTAAGTAATTCTGGTCTCGCTCCGACGCACCAACCTTCAAAAATGATGACATCGGGTCTTCGGTTTATTTTATACCATTTATTTTTATTAAATCGGTCATCAATAGCTTTATTGAAATTTGGTAACATTATCTTTTTAAAATTTTTAATTTTAGACTTTTTAAAAAAATCTAACATCATTTGTACGTCGTGAGTTCCTGGAACCCCTCTTGTCATTAACATTGGGTGTATTTTTTTTGATAACCTGTATCTTTCTTCTCTTGTTTTATAGAAATCATCAATAGAGATTTTAAACACTTCAAGTTTAAAATATTTTTCTAATATAATTTTTATTATGGAGCTTATGGTGGTTTTACCAGTCCCCTGCCCACCAGCGAGACCAACAATAAATGGTTTTTTGTTATTTGCTTTTTTAGAAATCCAGAAACATAATGGAATTAAGAAATTTTTTAGCATTATTTCTTTTTTACTAAACTTTTCAGTTGATGTTTCCTGGGATTTAATAAATTTAAAACAATCTTTTTTAACTTTGTTAAAGCACTCAACTGTTTTCATGATTTAAATTATTGATTGTTTTGATCCATTGGATGATTGTGTCCATCGTATAGACCAACATTCTCTAATGTGAACTGGTCAATCTCATCAATACAACCAACATTCAAACCATAAGTATCTGGTTTGCTTCTCTGTTTATGATGAGTATAGATTCCACAATCTGAGCAAAAATAATGCTCTGCTACTTTTGTATGATATTGATATAATTTGAGTTTATCTTGGCCTTTAGTAATTTTTACATCTACTATCGGCGCGAAAGTCATAATAATTCCTTTTTTCATACACAGCGAACAATTACATCTCAAGAATTTATTAAACGCACTTTCGGACTCTTTGATTTCAAGCTCTACATTTTCACAATGGCATGACAACTTTTTCATTTTAACTCCTATCTTTTATATGATTTTGACCATCACTAACAAAGGTCTTCATTTTAAAAAATTCATTTGGTTTGATTTCGTCAATACATCCTACATTAATACCATATGTATTAGGATCTGCTCTTCTAAGATTATGGGTATGAATTCCACACTCTGAACAAAAATGGTGTTTAGCAACATTGGTTTTAAATTGGTAAGTTTTAATTTTTTTTGCTCCTTTAATAATTTTTAGATCTTGTTTATTAACAGTTGTAACCATTATTCCTTTTCTTTTGCACATTGAACAATTACATCTTTTTAGTTGATCTATTTCTTTTTTAAGATCAACTTGAATTTCAACTTCACCACAATGGCATTTTAATATTTTCATTAAGAAATTTTCTATGATTTATTATTTATGTACTCACGATATCTGTTTAAACTTTCTTTTGGCCAAGTTATCTTTGGATCATACATTTTTTCAAAGCAAATAACATTATCTTTTAAGTTCAACCACGTATCTTTATCTTTTACAAAAATATGAACTTGTGGAGGAAATTCTTTTGCTTCATCTAAAGTTTTAGTTCTAACATTCAGTCTACCAATTGCTGAAGTATAGTCGGTATATAAATAGGTCCCACATTTTTCACAGAAATATACTGTGTTAGGTTTGCCGCTTCCTCCTTTTAGCTCAACCGAAGAAGAAACATTACCCTCAACTAATAAAGTATTTTCTAAAACACTACTGTTTATAACGTAAGAAGATCCAGTTAAAATTTTGCAATCTTTACAATGGCAGGCTTGAGTAAATAAAGGTTTCTCAGTAAGTTTGTATCTAACTTGACCGCAGATACATCCACCCTCTAAAGATTTATTTTTCATTTTATTGTTTGCTTTAAACTATCTCTGGTTGAAGTTATCCACAAGCATACAAAATGTAGTTTAGATGTTCACCTTTTGATTCACTTTTGATTCAGTTACAGACTCAAAATACAACCCCTTGAGTGTATTGTATAAATGGTCTATAAATTAGAACAAAACAAGAACATGAAGCTAACAATCCCTTATTATTTACATAAAGCAGGCGCTGGTTTTCCTTCCCCTGCTACTGATTATATCGAAGAAGATATCGATCTGAACATGCATTTAATAAGAAATGTTCCAGCTACTTTCATCATCAGAGTTCAGGGTAAATCCATGGTCGATGTTGGAATTAATGACGGAGATTTATTGGTAGTTGATAAAAGTTTAAAGCCAAAAAACTTTTCAACAGTGATTGCAAATGTTCATGATGAGTTAGTAGTAAAAACTTTAGTTCAAGAGCGAGATAAAAAATTTTTAACCTCTGGATCTAAAGAATTTGCTGACAGAATTTTAATTAATGAAGAGCAAGATATTTTTATTTGGGGAGTAGTTACTTATGTCATCCATTCTACGTACTAAAAAAATAGCATTAGTTGATTGTAATTCTTTTTATGTTTCCTGTGAAAGATTGTTCAATCCTAAAATAAGACGAAAACCTGTTGTTGTTCTGTCTAATAATGATGGTTGTATCATTTCAAGATCTAATGAGGCAAAAGCTTTAGGAATTAAAATGGGTGAGCCCTACTTCAAAGGAAAAGATATTATTATCAAAAATAAAGTTGAAGTTTTTTCCTCAAATTATTCTTTGTACGGGGATTTATCTAGAAGGGTAATGCGAACTCTTAAAAGATTTAATTCAGAAATAGAAGTATATTCGATTGATGAAGCTTTTTTAGATTTGTCAAATTTCCCTGATCAAGATATAGAAAAAGTTGGAAAAGAAATTAGAGAAACTGTTTTACAATGGACAGGTATTCCAACTAGTATTGGAATTGCCAAAACAAAAACTTTAAGTAAAGTTGCAAATCATATCGCAAAGAAAAAGCAATCTGGAGTTACTAGCTTAATTGGAATAGAAAATTTAGATCCTATTTTAGAGAAAGTTGAAATTAATGATGTGTGGGGTGTTGGCAGACAACTAACTAAGTTTTATCAAAAACACGGAATTTATAATGCTAAACAATTAAAAAATAAATCTAACACCTGGATCAAAAAATCTTCAAATGTTCTAAGTTCAAGAACAGCAATGGAGCTTAGAGGAGTGCCCTGCATTGATTTAGAGACAACCACAACAAAAAGAAAAAGTTGTGTCGTATCTAGATCATTTGGAAAAAGAATTGAAACATTCCAAGAATTAAAAGAAGCAGTTGCAAATTATTGTTTAAACGCATCTGAAAAAATTAGATCAGAGTCTTTGGTTACAAAAGCAATTACTGTATTTGTTAGAACTAGTCCATTTCAGAGAAACTTTGGCTATTATTCAAATGCAAAGACAGTAGATTTTCCAATTTCAACAAACAATAGTATTGAAATAGTTAAAACAGCAGTTTCAATCTTGGAAAGTATATTTAAAAACGGTTACCGTTATCAAAAAGCAGGGGTAATGCTAACAGGATTATCTAATGCTAGTGATAAAACAAATTTATTTACATCTAAAAAAGATGAAAAAATAAATAGCTTGATGAGATCAATTGATAACACTAATCATCGATATGGAAGATCTACTTTAAGTGTTGCAAGCGCTGGTGTTCATAAAAAATGGAACATGAGAAGACAATATTCTTCTAAAATTGATACAGCCGATTTTTATTGTTTACCAACGATTAGAGCTTAGCTTAAAAACACTAAAATAATCTTAATATTTTCAATTGTTTGCCACAGCATTGTAAATGCAACCTATTCCTATTCCAATTTGTAAACCATTTTTTAAACTTGAGCTATCTACCAATACATTCTTAAACCAATTTGAAATTTCATGATTAGGATATCTTACTTGAAAAATATGGAACCATCCAGATGCATACCCTATCCTATTTATTTTTCTGAATACTTGGTTACCATTAGATGGTTGAGAGTTATATTTTTTTTTTGCCCAGGGCTCTATTGACATAGGATCCAGATAACCAGCGTGAAATATTTTAACAGCTTTTAATAATTTTTTTTCCATATTTTTAGGTAGATCTAAATTTGCTGCATACGCCATTTCAATAACTAAAAATAGCTCTGCTAATGATTGATTATGATAATGAAGAGCTCTGTTTCCACGAGTTGTTCTATCTTTAAAACTTCCGTCTTTTAAAAGTTCTTTATTCATTCCTTTTAATACTTTTTTTATGTTATTTTTATATTTTTTTTGTTCCGAGTGTTTTATAAATATATTTGGAAATGACCAACCACCTTGATGACCATAGAAATCATTAATTGATTGATTGGGTATTCTTTTGTAAAAACTTTTAAACCATTTATTTACAATTTTATGTCTATTATCTTCAATTTTGAATCCTTTAAAATAAAAATCGTAAATATAATTTAAATTCAATATTGTTAATAGTGTACTAGCATCGTCAAATTTAATTGCTAGATCTTGTCCATCTTTATCTTTCCACATACTTTTGCAATCTTTTGATTTAAGATTTTTTTGTTTATCACTAGAATAACATGGTTTGGTTTTAGTCAATGCATCATTCGAAGCCCATATAAATAATTTATCAAAAAGCCTTTCTTTTAATATTTGATCATCTGTAGCTGACATAAAAATAGTTGCTTTAGTAAATTGTTGAAAAACATCCTCAAAATGTCCGCCTTCAACTTCATCAATATTATCCATACGAGAATTAAATCCTTTAATTCTTTGAGGTAGATCTTTATCAATTATATCAAAACGTGGCCTATATTTTTCAAATTCACAATTTTTAATTTTATGTTCTTTACTCAAAGAATTGTAAGTTTGTAAAATATTATTTGGAACAAATACATTCTTACTCAACTGATTAGCATGGGAAGTTTGATAATAAAACAAATAAAAAAATAATATAAATAAAATCTTTCTCATGTTTTTTAGATCTTAATTAGTATAGCCTTTTAGGGATTTTAAATCTTTTTTTTCAACTATGATTGATTTGACATCTGCCCAAAAATTTTTCGCACCATATTCTTCATAACCCTGCAAAGTGCCTTTATCTATACAATTTTTATTGAACCATTTTTTTTGTTTCTTTTTATAACCTTTTTTTTCACCATCCCATTCGAGAGAACCATCTCTTCTTTTAATAATCTGATGCAGATTAGCTTTGTAATTCAGAGAACAAGTTGGAAGTGCATGCATACTATTCATGTCATATTTAGACGGTGGATACATTGCACTCTCAAAGTGATGACCTCCAGAATAGGTTAAAAGATGTAGATTGGGATTATTCGATGAGTTTTTTAGATTTTTACATGTCCATGGTGGTGTTGACTCATCTTGCTTACCATTAATTGCATATATTTGAATATTATCATTATACTTTGCATCCGACTGGTCTGGGCAAGCTGCATTAATCATAAAACCCATTGTTATTAATTTCAAAGCTGGATATTTATCTCTTAAATCCTGCCAGCCTGATTTAAAAACAGCTAAAGACCCAGTAGATGATCCCATGATAATAACTTCTTTAGGTTTACTGAATTTTTCAGAAATTTTATTAATTGTAGATATAGCATCATATAAAATCATTGAACTTGTATATGATCCAGTAAACTTTTTTTGATATCTTGGTTCAGCTCCATAAACTATTGCTGTAGCATATTTAAATCCACTGACTTGTTTTTCATAATAAAGCTCATCTTCCATATTTGGTGTGCTTGAAGGTACAATAATAATTAAACCATTTGAAATTGAGTCAAGATTTCTAAGCTCAACTCTAACCTCTTGATCTTTTCCATCATTATTTAATAAAGTAATGTCATCATTTGTATTTTTTGATAAAATATTAATTTCAACAATTTCCCTGCTGTCTTCAAAAGAGATTTTTTCAGGTACATTTCCTACTCTTTTAAATACCATCTCACATTTTTTGTAACTTCCTCCTGAACTCTTTGGGTGTCTTTTTGCTGAAAGTTTTCCGGTTATATTTCCCCCTTCAATTATTAATTTCCCTTTGACTGTGTATTTTCTATCTTTCCTAATTCCTTTAAATTTTATCTTTCCTTCGTCATCAACTTTAAATTCTTTTTTTATAACCCATCTACCTCCACCACCTCTATCATTTGAAATTATTCCATTTTTTATAATGAATTGGCTTCCATCAAATTTTGAATTATTATCACCTTTACAAAAATGAGTATATGTATAAGCTCCATCATACTTTGATGAACTTTCTGCATTACTAGCAAAAATACTTGATAGTGTAATTAAAAAAAAAATTAAGAAAAATATTTTCATTAATCTATATAAAAATTAAATTTTAAATAATTTATCTGATAAATTTTGTAAATTTTCTCCCCAAAAAACATCTTTTTGAATACGTTTAAAATCTATATCAAATACAGTGGACATTGCTGATGCATAAATTGATCTAGCATCAATAGTTGAATTTAAATCTCTTCCTTCAAATAATTCTTTTTTCTTTAATCCTGGCCAATCAGTATGAACTTGGGCTTTTTTAACTAATCCACCTGCCATTAAAATAGCTGAACCATAGCCATGTTCAGTACCATTACTACTATTTTGTTTAATGGTTCTGCCAAATTCAGTTAATGTTACAATCAGTGAATTATTAAATGCTTCTTTCGACATCGATTGTTTTAAACCATTTACTATCCTGTCATAGTCAGAAAGACAATCTGCATGCGCTCCATTTGTTGCTCCTTGTGCAGCATGAGTATCAAATCCGTCTACTTCGAAAACTGCCACTCTTGGTCCATTAGGTTTTGATAATTCTACACCTGCGTTACTTGCAAGAACCCAACTGTCGTCACTTGAAGTGTTATTTAAACCCCGACTCATAATTATTTTTAAATTTTCACCTAATAATTTTTCATCATGTTCTTTGTAGGCTTGTTCAATGAGACTTAGGGTTGATCTGCTAGGGAGTCTTTTACCTACCGGAAAGTAATTATTATTCATAGGCACCCCTCTAATTAGTAAAGGCATAGGTAAAGCAAGAGCCAAACCTTTTCCTGTTAGACCAGCAACTTTCATGCCTCTTCCAAGCCAACCTGTTTTTTCTTGGTAAGGTACCTTCCCTCCTGATTCCATTAGATTTTGGCCATCAAAGTGAGATCTTCCTGTGTATGGAATATTTGTTGCGTGAACAGCAGCACTTAAATTTTCATCCCAAAGTCTTTTAAATGTCTTAAGTGCTGGGTGTAAGTCAAAATCTGTTGTTAATGCTAAAGTTCGATCAAGATTAATTTTACTTCTAAGTTTTTCAAAGTTTTTATCTCCTTTGATTGGAATAGCGCATAAGCCATCCATGCCACCTCGTAACATGATAACTATTAAATTTTTTTTAGGACCATTGCTAGCTAAAGTTGGTGCACCAAAACCAGCAAAATACAATGATGTTAAGGCTGTTGTTTTTAAAAAATCTCTTCTATTTATCTTCATGCTTTTAAAAACTCCGGGTGATTGAATAACAATACATTTCTCTCACTTTTTCGATTAACCATATTTTTAAAGATATATTTTAATATTTTATCTGGTTGATCAAAATTCTTAGTAATAATACTCTCGTAAAACTCATTGTTATCATTTTCAGGTTTAGAAAATTTATAACTTCTATCAGCATAAACCAATCTTCTTATTAATAGTTCTGGAGACATCCAATCAGCTGAAAGATCTGACCAACCATTGGGCTGTTTAGCTCTATAAGGATGATGCCCAATTCTTTTTAGAATTTTTTCTGGAGTTCTCTGTTTTTTTGAAGGTTTTGTTCCCAACTCATACGAATTCATTATTTCTGTTGATGGAGGCCACTGCAAGTCACCAATTTTAGCAACTTGAATGAACCAATTTTCTGGTGTCTGAAATTTTTTAAATTTACTATTATTTTCAAATGCAACTTTAATTGCTGCTTTGTGTATTTCTGGGATAAATCCATCATACTTTTTAAAGGCATCGATAATAGGTTGTTTCATCTCTTTCGTAGGCTCATCAGTAATTAAATATTTACATAATCTATCTGCAACAAAATCTCTACAATTTGGATGGTTTACTAAATCTTTAATGACCAAGGCTAAACTTTTTTTACCTTTTTTATAGGTTTTTCCTAAAACATTTTTTTTTCCTGGCTGATGGTATTCACTATTAAACCATACATTCCCTGTCTCTAACCTTGTTTTACTCCATCTTTGTTGCCAACCTGTCATGATGTATGCAAGCTGAACAACATCTTCTTGGGTATAACCAGCTTTAGGAGAGACAGTATGAAGTTCTAATAATTCTCTTGCATGATTTTCATTAATTGTAGCAGGCTCTTTTTTTCTTCTTCTCCACTCGTCACTAGCAGTAATACTCTTGGGTCCCGCGCTTTCACTATTGTCCAAATGATGAATCATCGCCCAGGAAGTTGTTACGTCATAAACCATCTTTTCGAAGGTTTGATTCAAGTTTGGTCTAATTACTTCTCGCTGATATGGACCTGTGGAATAATTCGCCAAATAATCTTTTTCACTAATTGCAAAGAAATTTCCCCAAAACATCCAAAGTTTTGCAAGTACGGGATTTTTACTATTTATTCCTTCGTTATGTCTAATGGATATTTCTAATGACTCCCAAAACTTTTGTCCCGTTTCATGTCTTAATAAGTCTTTGTAAGTTTTATATAAGTTCTTATCATTTTTATATTTTTTTCTTAAGACTTTCCTGTCATTGTAAACATATTCTTTGTAATGATTTCTTAATTCTTTTTCTGAATATATTTTACCTTGCCAAGATAATTTAGGAATTTCAGTAACTTGGTTTAGAGCCCAGTTTAAAGGGTCTGTTGGTACTTCTTCTTTTGGTCCTATTCCAAATGCAACTTTTCTAAAAAAGTTTTTCATGAATAAATTATAAAAAAATTATTTTATTTTTTCAATGTCGTTTATATTTTTTAAAGAATTATTAAATTCGTCAATATTTTCTCTTAATGCTAAACTAGAAATTGAATAAATCATAATTAGTAACAAAACTAAAGGCAAAGAGGTAATTACAGAAGCATTACTTTTGATTAGCAAAATATAAAAAACAATAAATAAAGCAGAGCGAATTAAAACAGTTTTTCTGTAAACACTAATAATTGCAAGGGAGTGTTTTAACAAACTAAAAAAACTCATTTGTGAGGGTCCAAAATATCTCGTTCCTCTAACAGAGGGTGAAGATACTAAATCTTTTTCTACTTTTCTTAATGAACCAGAAAAGCTACTCCAAGTAGCTTTTTCTTTTAATAATTTTTCAATTGTTGATTTTGATAGACAAGTAAAGTTTCCAAAATTGATTGATTGGCCTGTGAACGCTAAAGTTAAAAACTTGTGTAACTTGTAACATATTTGAAAAAATAACCCCTCTGACCTCTTGACTCTCTCTCCCACAATTGATTGTTCGCCTACTTGTTCAGAGAGTTCAATAAAGTTTTTAATTTCTTCAGGTCTATCTTCTCCGTCTCCATCCATAGGGATGACAAAATCAAATTCTTTTTTTTCGTAAATATATTTTAATCCTGAAGCAATACATCTTGCATGTCCTCTATTTTGTTTCATATCTATGATTTCTAGGGAATGGATATTTTCTATATTTGAGTAAGTATCTACAATTTGTTGTGATGAGGCATCATTTATTACTAAAATTGATACTTCGGCGTTTACACTATTTAGCTCCTCATTAATTTTTTCAATTAATATTGTTAAAGACTCTCTGTCATTATAAATAGGAATTAAAATTATATATTTTTTCATAATCTATCTTGACCCTACACAAATTTTATCAAGACACATATAATCTTTCAATTGATCTAGTTTTTTTCTTTGCACAATTCCTTCCCAAACAGGTCTTGATTTAAGATGATAGGATAAGTTGCCAGCGTTCCACTCGTTTCCTAATACTATGTTAATTTCTGAATCAAATTGTTGTTCCCAAGCATATTGTGTTTTGAGAGCAATTTCTTTTCCTGGATAATCCGTTCTTTTATTATCCTGAGAAATTGAAACATAAGAATAAAGTATTGGCGATAAGAAAAAAAAGAAAATAAAACCTAAATAAAAGGGTTTTAATTTTTTGATATTGATTTGTGTTTGCAGCATATAAACAAAAAAAGTACCAAAAAATAAATAAAATGGTGTCATCCACATCATTCTAATTTTTGATCCAGTTATAACTGAAGTGAAAAACATTAAAAAAATTGGTAAAAGATTAATGGATAGTAAAAAAAGTAATTTTTTATCTTTAAAATTGATTTTTAATTTTAATTTTTGAACTAACAACCAAGTTAGTATAAAAAAAGGGATTAGTAATCCAATTTGTTTTCCTAAAAAAATTAAAGGAAATTGAATATGATTTATTAGACTTGATTGTTCTAAGCCTGTTCTAGCTAGACCATAAGTAATTGTTATAAACTCATTGTTAGTCAACCAAATAAAGTGAGGTACTAAAACAACTAAAAATACCTCTGCGGTTATCAGATATTTAAAATCAAACTTTCGATCTTTTTTGATGAAAATTAGATAAACAAATAGCAAATCAATAGAAATTAAAAGATATAGAAACAAATATTTGGATAAAAAACCAAAAGCTGCAAACAGGCCAACTAATAAACAGTCAGAAAGTTTAATGTTTTTTCCATTATATATTCTCCATGAATAATATGTAGTAATTGACCAGAACGGTAATTGGCAAACGTTTACGTTAAATTCTGGAGTAGTAAAATTATAAAAATAAATAGTTTCAATTAATAAAACTGAAATTAAGCCTAATAATTTATTATTTAAGATTTCTTTAGAGAGTATAAAAACATAATAAAATGAAATAACTACAAAAATTTGACTAAGCAAGTAATAAGCCCAGTCTTGGGAGCCAAAAATTTGAAAAAAAACTTCAGAAAAAAATGCACTCATAGGTGGGTGTTTGTTAAACCCCCAATCCAAATTACTCCCCCAGGCTAAGGCCTCAATGGTGTCCAAAGGCAAGTTGTGATTGGTAAGAGACGGGATCAAAGTCCAGAAAATTAGATGAGCTGTAACAAAAATATAAAAAATATTATTCATATTTTTGGTATTATTCGTCATTTATAAATATTTATATCAATTCAGCTTGCTTGACACCCATAATTTGCTGAATATACTCCGACCTTCAAAATTGATCTATGCCAAGGACTGCTAAAGCAAAGAAAAAAGTCACTAAACCAAAAACTAAAGTTGCAGGCAAACCAAAAATAGCTGCAGCCAAAGCACCTATCAAAATTTCAAAAAATTATATCCCAAAAGATACTGAAAAATACATGTGTGAAAAACATAGAGTTTTTTTTAGAATTAAACTTAATGAATGGAAAAAAGAATTAGTAAGAGCCAATAACGAGGCTCTTTATAACGGAAGTATGGATGACAATAGCATTTCTGCAGATATTGTTGATCAAGCAAGTTCTTATACGGATAAGAATGTAGAAATGAAAGCTATCAATAGACAGATAAAATTAATTTCAGAAATTGATAAAGCATTAATGAGAATACGAGATGACACGTATGGATATTGTTTAGATACTGCAGAACCAATTGGATTAAAAAGATTAATGGCTAGACCAGTTGCAAAATATACTATTGCAGCCCAAGAAAAGCATGAAAAGGACGAAAAAGTTCATGCGGATGACTAAATAATGAAAAAAAAAAATTCAAAGAGAAATTCAATTTCATTTCTTTTTGCTAAAAAATATATTTATTTTTACTACCCTTTCTTTTGGGTAATTTTATTACTCTACTTATTTCTTAAATGAATAAAAAAATAATTCTCATAATCATTATAGTTCTTGCTATAGAATTATCTGGAAACGGAATACTAAGCTCTTTTTATAGATTAATAAGTTAAAATTTAAGGTTTAGGTATTACTGCGCTTTCATCCATAAAAGCATACCCTTTAATAACAGCCTCACGGTCAGAAATTTCAGAATACCATTTTGATAAACTTTGATAATTTTTAAGACCAATATCATGCCACTCATGTCTTGCTATCCACGGCCAAGTCGCAATATCAGCTATTGAATAATTTGGACCTGCTAAGTATTTATTTTTGGACAAATGATCGTTTAGAACACCGTAAATAGTTTTAGTCATTTCAAAATATCTTTTTTCACCAATTTCACTTAGGCCTTTGTTGAATTTATAAAAAAAATGATATTGACCTATGAAAGGTCCTACAGATCCCATTTGAGCCATAAGCCATTGATCAATATTCAGTTTATTATCTTTTTCATAAAACTTACCGCTTCTTTCTGCTAAATAAATTAAGATTGCGCCAGACTCAAAAACAGCTTGATTATTATTAGGGTGATCAACTATTGCGGGTATCTTTGAAAAAGGACTTATCTTCTTAAATTCAGGTTTAAATTGGTCACCTTTAGATAAATCTAATTTTGTAACTTTATAATCAAATCCTATTTCCTCCAACATGATACTTATTTTTTTTCCGTTTGGAGTATCGGAAGAAAAAAGTTCAATCATTTTTTAATTCCAAGTCTTTCTTGAGCAGCTTTTGAAGTGGTTGTAAACTCAAATCTTAACTTTTCATCTGGTTTTGCGTATTTAAAACATCCTCTTGCAGCTAAAGCTCCTTCGTGGAAACCTGAGAGTATCAATTTTAATTTACCTGGGTAAGAACAAATATCACCAATTGCAAATATGCCATTTATATTGGTTTCAAAATTTTCTGTATTTACCTCTACCCTTTTTTTATCAATATTTAATCCCCATTCTAAAATAGGACCAAGTTGCATGATTAAACCAAAAAAGCCCAAAACATAATCAGATTTAATTTCTTTGATCTCTCCGTTATCATGTTTAATTTTAACTAATTCAATTTCTTTATCTCCAATAATTTTGTCTATCTGGTATTCAGTAAATAATTTTATATTTCCTTTTTTGTTTAGTTCCTTAACTTTTTGAACACTCGACTCAGCTGCACTAAATCCTTCTCTTCTATGAATTAGGTTTACATTTGAAGTTTCTGAAAGCTCTATAGCCCAGTCTAAAGCTGAATCTCCTCCCCCAAATATAGAAATTGTTTTATCTTTAAAAATAGTTTTATCTTTAATTGAGTAAAATAAAGATTTTCCCTCAAATCTTTCGCAATCTTTTAAAGGAAATTTTCTTGGTTCAAATGATCCAACGCCACCTGCAATAACAATACTTGCAACATCAAAATCTTTGTTTTTATTAGTTTTAACGTACCAACGATTGTCTTTTTTTTTAATTTCTTCTACACGTTCATTTAAATGAAAATCTACATTAAATGGTTTGATTTGTTTTATAAGATTGTCTGTTAATTCTTCTCCAGTGCATTCTGGTATTGCTGGGATATCATAAATTGGTTTATCAGGATAAAGTTCGATACATTGTCCTCCTACCTTATCTAAGTTATCAACAATTTCACAACTTAATCCAATGATACCAAGTTGATGAGCACAAAATAATCCTGTTGGTCCAGCTCCAATAATTAATACATCTGTTTTAATCATTTAACCTTGCTTTGATGGTGTGTTAACTATCAAACCATCTAATTCATCCGAAACTATAATTTGACAACTTAACCTACTATTTTTTTTGGGCTCAAATGCCATATCCAACATATCTTCTTCTCCATCTTCTTTTTGTGGAAGTTTATCTAACCAATTTTCATGAACATACACATGGCAAGTTGCACAAGACATTCCACCACCACAGTCTGCATCTATGTCTGGAATATCATTTTGGATTGCACCTTCCATAACTGTCAATCCATTTTGAACTTCGACCGTATTTGTTTTCTTGTCGTGAGAAATATATGTAATTTTCGGCATATTTTATATATAGGGTGTTCTCTAAATACAGCAAGTGAGTAAAATTATACAAAATCTATTTTAGACATTTAAGAGGTGTATTTGTACTTTTTAAACAAAAAAAGGGCAGATATAAAATTATACCTGCCCTAATTTAAACTTTTAATTAAGATTACTTAGCTCTTTTTCCAGCTGAAGTAGTTGCAGCAGCCCAAATTACTAGACCAAATGCAATCTTATTAATAAAGTCTGCTAGGTTGTAAACAACGTTAAGTGAGTCAGCGTCTACACCACCTGTTAGGTAACCAAATATGTAACCCAATGGGTAAATAGCCCAACCTACTGTAACAATCATTCTCATTGCACCAAAAGCAGTTACAAGAGCCTTGCTTCCACTTTTCGCTGCAGCTTTACCAGCTTCACCTGAGAATACTTCATAAAGAATGTATACCCAACCTGCCATTCCGACTATAAAGCCTAAAGTAGCGTTGATGTATCCAGCTTCACCTAAGTATCCACCGATTAACATTACTAATGAACCAAGTAACAATCTCCAGAACATTCCAGAGTTCGCTTTACCAATAGCTGCTAGAATTAAATAAAATTCTACCATCTGTAATGGTACAGTGATTAACCAGTCAATATATCTATAAACAGTTGGTGAGTCTCCAGTAGCAACCCATACTTCTCTCATGTACATGTAGTGTATGAATGCAATACCAGTTACTAGCCCAGCAACAATAACTGAAGTTCTCCAGGCTGCTGCTACGTTACCAACTTCTAAGAAAAAGAAAGCAGTGGCTGCTAACATTCCCATAGAGATGATCCAAAATGAAATTCCTACGAAATCATCTTGCATCAACATCGTTGCGTCTGCTGCAATAGCTATTCCTGAAAAACCTATCAGGCCCATAGCTGCTAAAGCAAACAATTTTAGTTTATTCATAAAAAACTCCCTCTCTTTAGTTAGTTTTTATTATTTAGTTTATATAAACCAGACTTAAGTTTCCTCTAAGTCAAAGTTCACGTTAAATAGCAAATAAAATTGGTTTAATGAAGAGCAAATTGTCACTAATTAACATTGATTTTACTTAATTTTTAAAATTAAATACAATTTATAAGTTAAAAACCAAATAAATTACTAAAATCGAATCAAATAAATATGTCAGATAAATTTAGCAAAATTTATGATCATTCAATAAAAAATCCAGAAAAATTTTGGCAAGATGCAGCTGAAGACGTCTTTTGGTTTAAAAAACCAACAAAAATTTTAAATAAATCTAATCCTCCTTTCTATAAATGGTTTGAAGATGGTGTAACGAACACATGTTACAATGCTTTAGACATTCATATTGATCAAGGAAGAGGTGGCAATACTGCTCTTATCTATGATAGTCCAATTACAGGTAACAAAAGTAGTTTTACCTATGAAGAACTTAGATTAAAGGTGTCAAAATTTGCAGGAGCATTAAAAGACCAAGGAGTCAATAAAGGCGATCGAGTAATTATTTACATGCCGATGATCCCTGAAGCAGTAATTGCAATGTTGGGATGTGCAAGAATAGGTGCAATTCATTCAGTTGTTTTTGGTGGATTTGCATCTAATGAGCTTGCAAGCAGAATTGATGATAGTAAAGCAAAATTATTAGTGACTGCTTCATGTGGCTTTGAGCCTGGAAGAACAGTTGAGTACAAACCCTTAGTTGATGAAGCTATAAAAATAGCCAATCATAAAATTGAAAAAATGATTTTATTTCAAAGACCTGGTCATGAAGTAAAATTAAACCCTCTTGTTGAGGTTAGTTGGGACGAAGTCCTTCAGGGTGCTCAAGCTACAGATTGTGTGGAAATGAACTCAAACGATTTTGCCTATATTTTATATACATCTGGAACAACAGGAACCCCTAAAGGTATTGTAAGAGACATTGGTGGTCATATTGTTGCGCTTAAATGGACCATGAAAAATATTTATAACATTGAGCCAAGTGATGTTTGGTGGTCTGCAAGTGACATAGGTTGGATAGTTGGTCACTCTTATATAGTTTACGCTCCTTTATTCAAAGGATGTACGACAATTCTTTTTGAGGGTAAGCCTGTAGGAACTCCAGATGCAGGAGCGTTTTGGAAAATTATTTCAGATTATAAAGTTAAATCTTTGTTTACTGCTCCTACTGCTTTTAGAGCTATTAAAAAAGAAGATCCAGATGGAAAATTTTTTTCTAAGTATGATCTAAGTAGTTTCGAGAGTTTATTTCTTGCAGGTGAAAGAGCTGATCCAGATACTATTAAGTGGGCAGAAAATTTACTTAATGTACCAGTAATAGATCATTGGTGGCAAACAGAAACTAGCTGGGCAATCAGTTCTAATTGTACTGGAATTGAAATGATGGAAACAAAATATGGTTCAGCATGTAAAGCTGTACCCGGTTATGATGTAAAAATAATTAAACCAGATCAATCTTTGGCAAAACCAAATGAGATGGGTGATATTGTTGTTAAGCTTCCGCTGCCTCCGGGAACATTTCCAACTTTATGGAATGCAGATCAAAGATATAAAGAAAATTATATGTCTAATTATGAAGGTTATTATCAAACGTATGACGCAGGTCATATCGATGATGACGGTTACATTTGGATTATGTCTAGAACTGATGACATTATAAATGTTGCGGGGCATAGGTTATCTACTGGAGCTATAGAAGAAGTTTTATCTGAACATCAATCTGTTGCTGAATGTGCTGTGCTAGGTATAGCAGATAAATTAAAAGGTCAATTACCAATTGGATTAGTTGTTTTAAAATCTGGAGTGAATAAAGAAAATGATATTATTTCAAAAGAATGTGTGCAGATGGTCAGAGATCAGATCGGTCCAGTTGCTGCATTTAAGATAGTAATAGTAATTAAAAGATTACCCAAAACAAGATCTGGAAAAATTTTGAGAGGTACTATAAGGAAAATCGCAGATAATGTTGAATATAAAGTTCCACCGACTATAGACGATCCTTTAATATTAAATGAAATAAAAGAAGATTTGATTAAGCACAAAATTCTGAATGTTTAAAATCAACTAAATATCAATGGAGTACCATCAGGATCTCCTAATATTTTGCCATTCTGCATCTTAATTTTCCCAGCAATAATTGTGTGGGTGGGTGTTCCTTTAAATTTATATCCATTAAAAGGAGACCATGCACATTTGCTCTCAATATTTTCATTTTTAATCTCAACAATTTTATTCATGTCTACTATTGTAAAATCAGCATCATAACCTTCCTTAATGAAACCTTTGTTTTGGATGCCAAAAATTTTAACAGGATTTTCACAAACAAGATTAATTAATTGTGTTAGGGATAACTTACCATCATTTATATGGTTTAACATTACTGGCATTAAAGTTTGAACGCCCGGCATACCTGAAGGTGAATTTGGATAATCTTTATCTTTATTTACTTTTAAATGTGGGGCGTGATCAGATCCAATTGTGTCATTAAAATTATTTCTTACTGCATACCATAATCTATCATAATGTGATTTATCTCTAATAGGTGGATTCATTTGAGCATATGTTCCAAGTTTGTCATAACAATTTGGAGCATAAATTGTTAAATGCTGAGGAGTAATCTCAAAGGTAATATTGCCCTTATGTTGTGATAAAAAGTCAATTTCTTCTTTTGTTGTTATATGGAGCACGTGAGCTTTTTTATTATATTTTTCAGCAATCCTAACAATTCTTCTTGTAGAAGAAATCGCACACTCAGCACTTCTCCAAACTGGATGAGAATGAACATCTCCTTGTTTAATTAGTTTTTTGTTGATTTTTAATATTGCTTCATCCTCAGAATGAACTGCTACAACTTTTGAACTGTTTTGAAAAACCTTATCAATATCATCTTCTTCAGCAACTAATAGATTTCCAGTTGAGGATCCTGCAAAAAGTTTAATTCCACAACAGCCTTCTAAATCTTTTAAACTTGCCAAATCATCAGCGTTATCAGCTGTTGCCCCAAAATAGAATGCATAATTACAATACATTCTGTTTTTAGCGAGATCTAATTTTCTTTGAAACTCTTTCTTATTAGAAGTTGGAGGGTTGGTATTAGGCATTTCAAAAACACTAGTAATACCTCCAGCAATAGCCGCTCTACTTCCTGAATGAAGATCCTCAGTATCTGTTGAACCAGGTTCTCTAAAATGAGTTTGAGTGTCTATGCATCCTGGTAACACCGTATGGTCGCTTGCATCAATTATTTCAATAGCTTCTTCAGAAATTTGACCAATCTTATGTATTTTTTTGTCTTTTACAGCAATATCTACATCCTTTAATTCTCCATCAGTGTAACACTTGCCGTTTTTGATTATAAGATCTAACATTTTTGAAAAAACTTATTATATTAAAAATGTAAATCAATCAAATATGAATATAAAAAACGTTTACATTTTAGATGATCGCGCAATTCTTTATATAAATGGTGAAGATGCAAAAGAATTTCTTCAAAATATCATAAGTAACGACATACATAAAGTAAACGAAGAGACTAGTTGCTTTACTTCATTGCTTACTCCTCAAGGTAAATTTTTATATGAATTTATTATAGTAAGACATAAATTGGGGTATCTTATAGATTGTGAAAAATCTCAATCAGAAGGTTTATTTAAGCAGCTTACTCTTTACAAGCTAAGATCAAAAGTTGAAATTCTTAATCTTAGTAATGAATTTGTTGTGGCAGGATTTTCTCATGAAAAATTTTTAACTTTTGATGAAGCAAAAGATCAATCTGGATTTACAATTAAATATAGAGAAGATCCAATTTTTTTAGATCCAAGAAATAAACAATTAGGTGCTAGATTAATTATCAATTTAGAAAAGCTTTATTTGTCTCTAAAAAAACTAAACCTACATAATGCAGATCTTAAAGAATATTATTCCTTAAGTCATAGCCTTGGAATAGTTCCAAAAGATTTAAACAAGTTACAAGATAAATTGTTTGGTATTGAATGCAATTTTGAAGAATTAAATGGAATTGATTTCAAGAAGGGCTGTTATGTTGGCCAAGAAAATACTGCACGAATTAAATTAAAAAATAAGCTTTCAAAAAGATTATTTCCTATCAATGTCTTAAATGGAAAATTACATGAAGGAGAAAGTATTTATAACAATGAAATTGAAATAGGTAAGGTATTAATTGATAACGATTACCCTTTTGCTTTGGTTAAATATTTAAATGATAATTTTAATGAGAAAGTTAATTTTATTACTAAAAATGCTTCAATAAGGATTAAAAAACCAGATTGGATAAAAAACTAATTATTTATTTAAATAAATAGACAATAGTTAAGATTATAAAAATTACAATAATCCATGCACTTAGATTTTTAAGAAATTGCTTTAATTGAGAATTTGAGTGTAAAAAACTTGGAAGTACTAAAATCAAAACCCCAATCATAAATATTACTGAAAGCAATTTATCCATCAAAAACTCCTATATAAAATTAATTTTGGTGCGGTCGGAGAGACTCGAACTCTCATGGACTAGGTCCACACGGCCCTCAACCGTGCCTGTCTACCAATTTCAGCACGACCGCAATATGTCTCATAATAAATGAATGACAACTATCTTTCAAATTGGTAAAAATCTTTATGGAATTTACACAAGAAGTAAAGCAAGCAACAGATCCTATTTATCAAAAAATTTCAAAGGTTATGCCTGAAATTGAGTGGTCGGTGCATGCTCCATACATTCACAAGATTAATAAATTAAAAAAAAAGAAAAACGCAGTCATTCTTGCTCATAACTATCAAACACCTGAAATATATCATGGTGTAGCTGATTTTTCAGCAGACTCATTGGCATTAGCAATTGAAGCCTCTAAGACTTCAGCAGATATAATTTTAATGGCCGGAGTTCATTTCATGGCAGAAACTGCAAAATTAATGAGCCCAGAAAAAAAAGTAATTTTACCTGACATGGATGCAGGTTGTTCATTGTCTTCATCAATAACGGGTAAAGATGTGAGATTATTAAAAGAAAAGTATCCAGGTGTACCCGTTGTTTCATATGTGAACACTTCTGCTGAAGTTAAAGCAGAAACTGATGTTTGTTGTACTTCGGCAAATGCTGTTAAAATTGTAAAATCACTTGGGGTTAAAAAAGTAATATTTTTACCAGACGATTACCTTGCAAAATATGTTGCCTCACAAACGGATGTAGAAATTATTTCATGGAAAGGTATTTGCATTGTTCATGACCAATTTAATGAGCAAGAAATACGTGATATTAGAAAAAATAATCCAGGAATAAAAATAATTGCACACCCCGAATGTCCACCTGATGTTATTAAAGCAAGTGATTTTGCAGGTTCTACTTCTGGAATGATTAATTATGTCAAAGATAATCAGCCAAAGAAAGTTATGATGGTTACTGAATGCTCTATGAGTGATAACATCGAAGTTGAAAATCCTAATGTTGAATTTATTAAACCATGTAACATGTGTCCTCACATGAAAAAGATTACTCTTCCAAAAATTTTAGATTGTTTAGAAAATGAAACAGGTGAAATAATAATGGACAAAGAGACTATCGAGAAAGCAAGAATTTCAGTAGAGAAAATGGCAGCTATCGGCAGATAATAAGTGTCAAAAATTAAACTTAGCAAAGAATTTATTCGCAGTACCGTCAAACTAGCATTAAATGAGGATCTTTATCCTTCAGGGGATATAACTTCAAGTTTAGTTAAAAATGATAAAATTATAACCGTTAAACTTTTATCAAATCAAAATGCAATTATTGGTGGATTGTTATTTGCCAAACAAGCTTTTGCACTAATTGATAGTAAAATTAAATTTATAATCAAAAAGAAAGATGGCTCAAAGATAAAAAAAGGTTCTTTAGTTGCTTTAATAAAGGGAAATTTAAAAAATATATTAATAGCTGAAAGAGTTGCATTAAATTTTTTATCTCACATTTCTGGTATAGCTACAAAGACTAATGCATTTGTAAAGCTAGCTGGAAAAAGAACAAAAATTTGTTGTACACGAAAAACAATTCCAAATTTAAGAGTAATTCAAAAATATGCAGTTAAGTTAGGAGGTGGAACAAATCACCGATTTAATTTAAGTGATGAATATTTAATTAAAGACAATCATATAGCAAGTTCAGATCTAAGAAGTTTAGTCATTAAAGCTATCAAAAATAAAAAAGGAAGAAAAATTACTGTCGAAGTTGATAGTCTAAATCAACTTAAATCAATAATGGGGCTTAAATTTAACACTGTGTTATTTGACAATATGAGTGTTAAAACTTTGAAGAAAGGCGTCAAAATCTCTGACAAATATTACGAAACTGAAGCTTCAGGAAATATAAGTTTGAAAACAGTTAAATCTGTTGCGTCAACAGGTGTTAATAGAATTTCTGTAGGATCTATCACTCATAGCTCAGAAGCAGTTGATCTAAAATTAGAAATTTAAGATACAAATTTAGAAAGATCCGGTTTGAAATAATTTGGTCCTTTCATAACTTTACCCGAATCATTATAAATTGGTTTACCATTTTCATCTAGCTTGCTCATATTAGAATTTTGAACCTCCTCGAAACAATGATCTAAGTCAATTCCAAATGCGTGACCTGCACCATAAGTAACGTACAAAATATCTGTTAAAGCATCAGCTACCTCTAATAAGTCCTTATTATTAATGGCTTCTGTTAGCTCTTCTAACTCCTCTTTAATTAGATTTATTCTTAGTTTGTTTATTTTTTCAGAGCTTAATGATGGTTTGGTTTTAACTTCTTGGCCAAAAGTTTTCATAAAAGTTCCTACTTTGCTAAAATTCGACATATTGCTCCTGTATGTTTTTAATAATTTATTGTATGTTTATAATTATTTGTAACTTAGAAATTAATCAATGAAATTAAGAAAAGAATTCGATAGCATTGGAAGTATCAATGTTCCTAATGATAAATTATGGGGAGCTTCTACCCAAAGATCAAATAAATTTTTTAATATTGGCAAAATTTTAGTAAATATTTCCATAATCAAGTCTATTGCAATTATTAAAAGATCTGCAGCAATAGTTCATGCAAAAGACAAATTAATTGATAATAAAATTTCTAAAGCAATTGTTAGAGCTTCAGACGAGGTAATTAAAGGTAAGTGGGATGATAATTTCCCATTAAAAGTCTGGCAAACAGGTTCTGGAACACAAACGAATATGAATGTTAATGAAGTTATTGCTAATCGTGCAATAGAAATAATGGGTGGAAAAAAAGGTTCAAAAAAACCTGTCCATCCAAATGATCATGTGAATAAATCACAATCTACAAATGATGTTTTTCCAACTGCAATGCATATTTCGGTTGCAAAAGAAACATTAAGTAAATTATTACCAAGCTTAAAGATTTTAGAAAAAGAATTAAATAGAAAATCTAAAAAATTCAAAAATATAGTAAAAATTGGACGAACACATCTTCAAGATGCAACTCCTCTTTCCCTGGGTCAAGAGTTTTCAGGATACCATATACAAGTTAAAAAAAGCATCGAAAGAATTGAACATGCTTTAAAGGAGATTTTATTTCTTGCCCAAGGTGGGACAGCAGTTGGTACAGGAATAAATTCTAGGAAAAATTTTGACAAAAAAGTAGTCAAAGAAATTTCTAAATTTATAAAAATTAAATTTAAACCTGCACCAAATAAATTTGCAGAGCTTGCTGCTCATGATTCAATAGTTAATTTTTCTGGAACTTTAAATACTTGCGCTGTAGCATTAATGAAAATTTCTAATGATATTAGATTTTTAGGATCAGGTCCTAGGGCTGGTTATGGAGAATTAATTTTGCCAGAAAATGAACCAGGCTCATCCATAATGCCAGGTAAAGTTAACCCCACTCAATGTGAAGCGGTCACAATGGTATGTGTAAAAGTTATTGGAAACCACAATGGTATAACAATGGCTGGGTCTCATGGACATTTTGAATTAAATGTTTTTAAACCTTTGATTGCACATAATATATTACAATCGATCGATCTGATAGCTGACAGTACAAAAAATTTTGCTCTCTATTGTGTTAAAGGAATTAAAGCTAATAAAAAGAAAATACAGGAACATTTAGATAATTCTCTAATGCTTGTTACAGCTTTGGCGCCCCATATGGGCTACGACAATGCCGCTAGAATTGCAAAGGCAGCATTAAAAAATGATACTACTTTAAAACATGAAGCGTTAAAAACAGGGTTGATTACCGAGAAAGATTATAAAAAAATTGTTAATCCTAAAAAAATGATCTACCCAGAGTAAGCTTCAATTATATCATTCATCATATTCTTAAAATATATTTTATTTTGTATATCATTGTCTCGTAAATAAAAATTATCTAACCCCTTGTTAACTTTTTGATTATATTTACCATCAATCATAATATTACTTAATATTATTGCTTTTTCAGAGAAAACATAAGTAAAACTAAAATCGATTGTTTTTATTTCTTTTCTAAAATTTTTAGGTGTGAGTAAAAATTTATAAATATTTTTAATATTTGCAATATTTACCTGTGATCTTCCATCCAAAAAAAGTTTGCCGTCTTTTACATAAATTAACGTATCAGATAACTTTATAATCGAATTATCTTTCCATTCTACTTTGGTATCATCTATATCAATTAAGCCCTCCTTAATTTTAAATTTTAAAAAAAGATTAGTAAAATTTCTATTATTTTCAATTTTATTTGAGTTTATATTCAATTCAAAATCTATATTTTTATTATAAAAAATTTCAGTTTTTAATAATTCAGCAATAATTGCATTTGTTCCAAAAAAATAAGAAATATCTAATTCTTCAGTAGTTCCATCAAAAACAGAATAAAAAGGTTTAAAGTTTAATTTTCCAGTATATAAAAATTTTTCTTTATCTAATTCATTTGAATAATTAAACTCAAAAAAACTTTCATTGACTTTATAATTTATTAAGCTTTTATTTTTATTGTATAACAAACTGGCTGAACCTGATTTAAAATCTTTCTCATAATTAAATGTATTTTCAATTTGTAATTTTGCTAAATCAAAGTCTAACTTGGTATATAATTTTTTTTCCTCTTCATAGTTGATTGCCTCTATCGAAAAAGAAGTATTAAATATCTCATTTTCTGAATAAAGGATGTTTTTCAATTTTTTAGAGTCATAATAATATTTCAATTTTTTAATTTTATTTATAAACAAAACTTCATTCTCTAAATTTCTAAAAAAAATATTACTTGTTTTAATTTTTAAATTAGCATTTAAAAAATTATTATTTAAAAGTTTTATAAAGAAATTACTATTTTTATTATTTAATTCAAAATTTGCATGTTCCAAAAGAACTTCTTTAATATTAAAATTTTTTGTAGAAAATAAATTATTTAAAGAAACATAAATTATTATCTTTTTTATCTCTGCAATATTTTTTTGGTTTTCAATAATATAAGAACCTTTGCTCACAAAATGAGGTCTTGGGAAAAAATTATAATCTATATTTTGATTAAAAGTAAAGTCTAAGTTGAATTTACTTTGCAGTTCTATTTTTAATTTTTTTGAAATATTCTCTTGCTTATAGAATGAAGGTACAAGAAGGTAAGAAACAAATAATATAAAAAGTGCGACAACAGCGAGGATAATTTTATTATTTCTCGGTAGAGTTTTAAAGTTATCAAATTTTAACTTGTTTAAATTTCGCTCTAATAGACTATTAATTGACTTATTAATGTTTTTTAAATTTTTAACAAATAGGTTTGACTTGGTCATTTCAATCAGGAAATCTTATAAAGTATTATTCTAAATGATAAACAAAGATTATCTTAAAAATTTGAATGAACCTCAAAAAGAGGCCGTATTACACCTAGATGGTCCACTTTTAATTGTTGCTGGGGCTGGCTCAGGTAAAACTAAAGTTTTAACGTCTAGAATTGCCAATATTATCAGAGAAAAAAAGGCGTTCCCTAATCAAATTTTAGCAGTAACTTTTACAAATAAAGCGGCAAAAGAAATGCAAAATAGAGTAAGTAATATTTTGGGATCTGCTGCAATTGGGCTATCTTGGCTTGGAACATTTCACTCAATTTGTGCAAAACTACTTAGAAAGCATGCTTCCGCTGCAAACCTAAATTCAAACTTCACTATAATAGATACAGATGATCAAATAAGACTCATAAAAAATATTTGTAAAGCTGAGAATATAGATATTAAACAATTAGCACCAAGATTTATACTAGCAATTATAGATCGTTGGAAAAACAAAGGATATTACCCATCAGAGGTGATTATTAATAAAAAAGATATTTACGAAAAAACTATTTTGCCACTATACAAAATATATCAACAAAAGTTAACTGACCTGAATTCTTGTGACTTTGGAGATCTAATTTTACATACAGTCAAAATTTTAGAAAACTATTCCGATATAAGAGAAATTTATTCTAAAAATTTTAAATATATTCTTGTTGATGAATACCAAGATACTAACTTTATCCAAAGTAGATGGCTTAATCTTTTATCTACAAAAAATAAAAATATTTGTTGTGTTGGAGATGATGATCAATCTATTTATAGTTGGCGAGGAGCAGAAATCAAAAATTTTCTTGAATTTGATAAAGTTTATGAAAATACAAAAGTCATAAGACTTGAACAAAATTATAGATCATCACAGAATATTTTATCTGTTGCTTCTAATCTTATTTCAAATAATCAAAATCGAGTTGGAAAAACATTAACTACTACAATGGAAGATGGAGATTTAGTTAAATTAAATTGTTTTAAAAATGGAAAGGATGAAGCAGTTGGAGTTTCAGATGAAATAGAAAAAAATATTAAGAAAAAATTTTCTTATAATAATATTGCAATTCTAGTCAGAGCTATTTTTCAAACTCGGGAATTTGAAGAAAGATTTCTTAAAATTGGAATGCCTTATAGAATTTTAGGAGGGACAAAATTTTATGAAAGAGCAGAAATTAAAGATTGTGTTGCTTATCTAAGATTAATTCATCAAGAAAAAGATGATTTGGCTTTCGAAAGAATTGTAAATAATCCTAAAAGAGCGATTGGAGATAGTACATTAAAAGATATTCATGAATTTTCAAAAGAGCAACACTTAAACTTGGAAAGAGCTTCTATTAAAATGCTTGAGCAAAACCTTATTAAACCGAAAGCTAAAGTTGGACTAAGCTTTTTTATTAATTCTTTGAATAAATGGAGAAACGATTTAAAAATTAAAAATTCAAGTCATATCAAATTGTTACAAATTGTATTAGATGAGTCTGGTTATTCAGCAATGCTAAAAAATAAAAAGGATTTAGATAACGAAAATAGACTAGAGAATATTAAGGAGTTATTAAGCGCTATGAAAGAATTTGATAATTTGGAAAGTTTCTTAGAGCATGTGTCACTTGCCACGTCTGTAGATCAGGAATGGGATGGTGAAAAAGTTAATATGATGACAATGCATGCTGCAAAAGGTTTAGAATTTGATGTAGTTTTTTTACCAGGTTGGGAAGAAGGACTATTCCCTCATCAAAAATCAATTGAAGAAAAGGGCCAGAAAGGTCTGGAAGAAGAAAGAAGACTAGCATATGTTGGGATAACTAGAGCTAAGCAAAAGGCTATAATTTCATTTTCTATGAATAGATTTTATCAAGGAGACTGGATAGATAGTATGGCATCAAGATTTATTGAAGAGTTACCAGAGAAAAATTTAGAAAAAAATTCATTTTTTGACGATGAAATTAATAATGAAGATGATTTTGAATTTAACCAAGATTTTGAAGTTGAAGAAGGAACAAGAAGCCCTGGATGGATAAGGTACCAAAAAAGAATAAAGTGATAAATAAAATTAAAATTTTAAGAAGTAAATTTAAACAATATAAAATAGATGGATATGTTGTTCCAAAAAATGACGAATATTTTACAGAATATTCCAGACTAAATAGACTTAAAGTTATATCTAATTTTAGTGGATCTGCTGGAGTTGCGATCATATTAAAAAATAAAAATTATTTGTTTACAGATGGAAGATATACTATTCAAAGCCAAATTGAATCTGGTAAGAATTTTAAAATAGTAGGTTATGAAAAATTAAGTAATTGTAGCTTATTTAAAAACCTTACACTTGGTATCGATCCAAAACTATTTACGTACAAACAAATTAATAAGTTTTTTTTAAAATTTAATCACATTAAATTCATTAATGAGAATCTTGTTGATCAAGTAGAAAAATTTAAAATCAATGATAAATATCCGTTCTTTCATTTAGATAAAAATATTGTAGGAGAAAGTCGCAATTCTAAATTAAATAAAATTTCAAAACATCTAATAAAAAATAATTCAGATTATCTTTTCATTAGCGCCCCGGAAAATGTAGCTTGGACTCTTAATATAAGAGGTAAAGATGGTCCCAATACACCAATGCCAAACTCGAGATTGATAGTTAGTAAGACTAAAAGAATTTATTTAATTGCTAATAAAACAAAATGTAAAAAATTAATTTATCAAAAAATTATAAATTCTAATCAAATAATTGATATTAGAGAAATCCATAAATTTAAAAATGGGAGTTTTATTATTGATGAAAATACTTGTTCAATTTATTTTGAAAATTTAATTAAATTAAAATTTAAAATTAGAAAAAAAGATGACCCAATTTATTATTTTAAATCTATTAAAAACAAAACTGAAATAAAAAATATGATTAAATCACATGTGACTGATGGTGTGGCTCTGACTAAATTTTTATATTGGATGAAGAATATTAACAAAAAACCAATCACCGAAGTTCAGGCACAAAACAAATTGGAGAAATTTAGAAAGCAAAACAGAAATTATCTTTATCCTAGTTTTGATACGATTGCAGGATCTGGAAAAAATGGTGCTATAGTTCATTATCGAGCTAGATTAAATAATTGTAGAACTATAAGAAAAAAAGATATCTTTCTCTGCGACTCTGGGGGTCAATATAAGTATGGCACAACGGATGTCACCAGAACTATTTGCTTCTCTAAACAAAGCCAAGATATAAAAAATATTTTCACCAATGTGTTAAAAGGACATATAGCTGTGGCAACCTCAAATTTAAAAAAAGACAATATTGGAAAAAAAATTGACATCAGAGCTAGAAAATTCCTGAAAAAGAGTAATTTAGACTATACTCACGGAACTGGCCATGGTGTTGGTTTTTTTCTTAACGTTCATGAGGGGCCACAGTCAATATCTAAGATAAATAAAGTTAAGATTAAAGAAGGTATGATTTTAAGTAATGAACCAGGTTTTTACAAAAAAAATAAATTTGGGATTCGTATAGAAAATTTAGTGTATGTTAAAAAACAAAATAAGAAATTATATTTTGAGAATCTGACATTAGCTCCAATTGAAAAAGATATGATTAATTTTAAATTATTAAGCAATTTAGAAAAAAACTATTTGTTTACATATCATTTGAACGTCTATTCTAAAATTTCAAAATATTTAAATTCAAGTGAAAAAAAATGGTTAGCTAGTTTTATTTAGCATTTTTAAAAACTCATCTTGATTAATAATTTTAATTTTAAGTGCTTTAGCACTTTCTACTTTTCTTTTGGTTGGTTTTTCACCTGTGATTAAATAATTTAATTTTTTTGTAACACTACTTACAGTGGTGCCTGAATTTTCTTCTATTAGTGATTTAACTTCTGCTCGACTTAAATTGTATAATTTTCCTGTTACTAAAAAAAACTTATCTTTTAATAAACCATTTTTCTTTTCAAATATAGGTTTTTTTATCGTTAATAATTTTTCAAGTTCAATTAAAACTTCAAAATTTTTTGGAACTGAAAAAAAATTTTTGATTGAATTAACCTGTGTTTCTCCAATTCCATCAATATTTAGTAAATCATTATATTTATTAGTAACGGACAAATTTTTAAAGTTTTGAAACGAAGTAAAGTACTTTGATAATAATTTTGCATTTTCTAAACCTATGTGTCTAATACCTAAAGCATATATTAATTTTTCTAATGAGATCTTTTTTTTTTCGTTAATTGAATATTTTAAATTTTCTACTGATAGTTCTCCCCATCCCTCTAGTTTCTGAATTTTATTATAATCTAATTTAAAAATATCTTGTGGAAATTTAATTAATTTTAATTTCCAAAAATTCTCTACAATTTTCTTTCCAAAACCATCAATGTTAAAAGCTTCCTTTGAGACGAAATGCTTTAATTTTTCTACAGATATTTTTTCACAAAAATAACCCTCGCTAGAACATCTTCTAACAGCATCTTTTTTCCTAGTAATAGAGTTAAATTCTTTAATTGTTTTTGAACCACATGATGGACATTTTTCAGGAAATACAAATCTTTGGACATTTTTTTTTCTTTTTTTAAAATCTACAGAAAGTATGTGCGGTATTACATCTCCAGCCCTTTCTACTGTTACTGTATCACCTATTCTAATATCTTTTCTTTTAATTTCATCCTCGTTATGTAGGGTTGCATTAGATACTAACACTCCACCAATGTTAATTGGTTTAATTTTTGCAACTGGAGTTAAAGCACCAGTCCTTCCGATTTGGATTTCTATATCCTTAATTTCAGATACAGCCTTATTTGAAGAGAATTTGTGTGCAATAGCCCATCTAGGAGCATTAGCAACATTCCCTAATCTTTTTTGAAGAGCAAAATCATTTATTTTATAAACAATTCCATCTATATCAAAGTCTAGATTAGCTCTTTTTTTCTCAATATCGACATAATTTGTTATTAAGTTTTTAACACCACTGATCAGTTTGTTTAATGGATTTGTTTTAAATCCCCACTCTCCCAATTTATTTAAATAATCAAATTGATTATCTACCTTTAAACCTTTTTCAAAACCAAAGGTATAAGCGATAAATTTTAATGGAATTTTTTTAGTATCTTCAGGATTTTTTTGTCTTAAAGAACCAGAAGCCGCATTTCTTGGATTTGCAAATTTATCTTTTAATTTTTCAAAATCACTATTTTGGATAAAAACTTCTCCCCTAATATCAATTTCTTCAGGAAAATCTCTTGATGGAATAGTCTTTGGAATATCTTCAATTGTATTTAAATTGCCAGTTATGTCCTCACCTTCTTTACCGTCACCCCTAGACAAACCTCTTATAAGATTTCCTTTTTTATATGTTAATGAAGCCGAAATTCCGTCAATTTTGGGTTCGGCGCTGTAAAAAATTTTGTAATCATTTTTTTTTGATAAAAAATTTGTTATTTTTTTTTCAAAATTGATTAAATCGTCTTTTGAAAAGGCATTTGCTAAAGACAGCATTGGTGTTTTATGTAATGCTTTTTTAAAATTTTTTGATGGTTTATACCCTACGGTCTCAGCTGGAGATTTTTTTGATTTTAGAAAATTATATTCTTTCTCTAGGTTAATAATTTCTTTTTTTAATTCATCATATTCTATATCTGAAACGATAGGTGTACTTTTTTCAAAGTAAGACTTATTAAATTTAGTAATTAAATTAATTTTTTCTTTATATTTTTTATAAATTTCTTTTTTTTTCATCTCAATCGAATAGAGATTTAAATCGTTTTAAAATACTATTTTCCTCTTTTTTAATATTTTTATTTTCATAATTTTTATCAAAAACACTATAAGAAACTTCGTACCATTCTGATGATTGATAATTATAACCTAATAAATTTGCATATTTTTTTGCTTCACTCTCAAGTCCTAGAATATAGTAAATCTCAACTAATCTGTGAAGAGCTTCTTGAACATAAATAGTTGTTTCATAATCATTAATTACATATTTAAATCTATTAATAGCCGCAACCCATTTTTTACGGTCAAAATAATATCTTCCAACATACATTTCTTTAGCAGCCAAAATATCATTAATTAAATTTAATTTAAATTCTGCATCGATTGCAAATTCTGTATTTGGATATTCTTTAATAAGTTCTGAAAATATTTTTTTTGAATTTTCAATTGATTGTAAATCTTTTCTTTCATCAACAATTTGCTCATAATAACACAGACCAAGCAAATATTTTGCGTAAGGCACTTCATTATTATTTTGGTAAACTCTTAAAAATCTCTCCAACTCTGCGATAGCGTCTCCATAATAATTTTGTGTATAATAAGAATATCCTGCCATTAATGCTGCTCTTGGAGCTACATCTGATTGTGGAAACAAGATTTCAGCTTCATTAAATTTTTTTGCTGCAAATATGGCATCACCCTTTTTTAATTCTTCTAATCCTTCTTGATACGCTTCAATCATCTGTAGTTCTAAATTAGTCTCTTTAATTACAGATTTTTCTTCAATTTTTTTTGTACAAGATAAACAAAAAATAAATATTATGAAAACATAAATTATTCTTCTGATAGACATGTTCATTTATACTCTTTAATTTTATATTTGAGAAATAATTCTTTAAATCTAGGCTATAGATTTCAGTAAATTTTTATTAATTAATGTATGTGGAAGGTTTTTTTCTTTAATTTCTATTATTGAAAAATTTTCTTTTTTAGCAAAAACTTTTTTAAGTAGTTGGTTTGTAAGATAATGGCCTCCTTGAGAACACTTCACTGAAGCAACTATTCTATATCCCGTTGTGTAAAGATCTCCAATACAATCTAATATCTTATGATTAACAAATTCCTTCTCGTTTCTTAATCCTTCTGAATTTAAAATCTCTTTACCTTTAACAACTATTGCATTATCTAAACTGCCTCCTTTAGCTAATCCATTTTTTTTGATTAATTCTATATCTTCAAACAAACAGTATGTTCTTGAGTTGTACACATCGGTCAAATCGTCTTCATAAATTTTATATTTATTTTTTTGATTTCCAATTATAGGATTTTGGTATTTTAATTCAAATTCTATATCTAAACTTAAGTTTGAAGGTTTAATCGAAATAAATCTATCACCCTCCGAATATTGAATTTCTTTATTAATCTTAATTATTTTAATTGCTGTGTCGCTCACTTTTATTCCAGCTTTGATTATTTTTTCAATAAACATTTTTGCTGAACCATCTAAAATTGGAACTTCTTCGTTATCAATTTCTATTAAAACATTATCTATACCTAGACCAAATAATGCGCCCATAAGATGTTCTATCGTTGAAACTTTTGCACCGAATTGGTTCTCAATAGTGGTATTTAAGGTTGTGTTTGTTACATTTAGAAAATTTGGATAGACTTCATTATTTTTTTTTAGATCTACTCTTTTAAATACTACACCAAAATTAGCATCAGCGGGTTTTATGCAGACATTCACATTAAGACCGCTGTGAAGCGCAATACCACTAAAATTAACATTATTTTTAATTGTTTTTTGAGTTAAGTAAGACACCAGATACGTTTAATTTGTATCTTCGAATATTTAAAAACAACAAATATTACCAGATAAGACAAAACTAACTAAATAGTTGAAAAAATTTTTCAAAAAAACCTTTTATTTTAGGGTTTTTTGTAACCAGTCCGATTTCGTTCTGATTTTGACCATTTTTAATATTGAAAGCTACTATTGATAAATCTGATGAATCTAATTCTGAAAAATTATTTATATAATTTCTATCAAAAAATCGATCTACGTTTATTTGGTATTTTTCTAGTACTTGACTGATTTCTTTCATCAGTATGATTGGAATAGAAATAAATTTGACTTCAACAAGCATACTTTCTCCATCAATTTCTCCGTCAAATAAATTATAGTTGACCCCGTCAATTGTGTATCTATTTATTATAAAATGCATAATCTTATGGCTTTGGTAATTTTCTTTAAAAATATCTTTAAGCTCGGTTAAAGAGGTCTCCAGGTATTGTTTATCGATAGAAGTAAAATAATTTTTTTTTTTAATCCCAAGATAAGAATTTAATACTTTTTTATTTTCAATTATCACAAAGATATTTTTTAAAAATTTTCCTATTAATTTTTCAATTTTAAAAATATTTTTATCAAGAAAACTACTTAATAAATTATAATCAATAAAATCTACATAATTTTCAACCAGAATTTGTTCTTTAAAAATATTCTTTAAATTTTTTTTATCAAGTAATTGGATCTCATATTTTTTTTGAGAAATAACTAAATAAGCCTCAAAGTTTAATTCCTCAGTCATTTAAAATAATTTGGTTTTTAACTCTTGCATCAACAACTTTTATATCATTAAAATTATTATCATTTAAAATTTCAAAAACTTCATCTAAAGAAAATTGAGTTAAATTTTTTGATAATTTTAAAGTTATTTTATTTTTAAGTTCCAGATCCCATCTTTTAGATGGAAAAAAATAAATATTTTCTATTTCATTAAGAGAAAACTTAGATTGATGAATTATATCTGTAAATTTGATAAATTCATCAATTTTAGGTTTACCAAAAATATACGGGAGTTCTTTATTAGAAAATTTTGTATCAGATAGTTTACCATTAGATCCTACAAGAAAAATTTTTTCATTTATTCTAATTTTAGCTAAAAATTTAGTTTTGATAATTTTAATATCTAAGGAATTTGGATATTTTTTTATAATTTCATATTTTTCAACTAAACTATTAGAATTTATTATATTAGAAATTTGATTTTTATTAACAATAAAAATATTTTTTATATTCAGATCTTGAATATCGTTCAAAAGATTTAAGTTCTCGTCTTCGTTTAACCCAGAAATAGTGATATTTTTAATATTTTCGAATTTAATTTTTGTTAATGCAGTATTATTTATAGAGCCAAGAAAAATAAGAACAAACAAATAAATTAAAATTTTTTTACCTTTTCGTTGATGCATTATTTATAATCCATTCAATTAATTCTATGAAACTCATTTTATAATGAGCTGCGATTTCTGGAACTAATGAAAGTTTTGTCATTCCAGGCTGAGTATTTATTTCTAGTAAATAAAATTTATTTTTATAATATTTAAAATCTGATCTTGTAACGCCTTTGCATCCAATTATTTTATGAGCTTTAAAAGCCATTGCCATTACTTCATTTAACTTTTTTTTTGGAAGATTTATTTTAATAATGTGTTGAGTCTTTGCATTAGTATTATACTTTGCTTGATAATCATAAAATTTTCTTTTTGGTTTTAGTTCAATTGCGCCTAACTTTTTTTTCCCCAAAATAGCTACTTGAATTTCTCGCCCAGCAATAAATTCTTCTATCATTACTTTTTCATAATTTTTAAGTGAATTTAAAATTTTGAATATATTTTTTTTATTACAAATGAATACATTTACACTCGAGCCTTCATTTAATGGCTTAACTACGACTGGAAATTTTAATTTATTATTTATTTCACTAATTAGGTTTTTATTTTTTTTTTTGAATGAGTATGTAATAAATTTTGGAGTATTTATTTTGTGCTTAATAAAAATTTTTTTAGATATTTCTTTATCCATTGCTATTGCAGATGAAATTACGCCTGAGTGTGTGTAAGGTATTTGAAATCTTTCAAGTATAGTTTGGATATAACCATCTTCACCAAACTGACCATGTAAAGCATTAAATATTACATCTGGCTTAAATTTTTTGACATTCTTTTCTAAATTATTATTTGGCTCTGAAATCTTTACTTTATAGAAATTTTTTTTTAATTCCTTTGCAACTTGAAATCCAGTATCAAGGCTAATTAATCTCTCTTTAGAAATTCCACCTGACAATATTAATACTTTCTTTTTCAAATTATTCCAAAATTTTAATTTCTGTTTCAAGCTTAATACCTGTTTTTTTAAAAACAGAATCAGCTACAAATTTAATCAAATCTTTCATATCATCAAATTTAGCATTACCTTTGTTTACAAAAAAATTACAATGCTTCTCTGAAATTGATGCATCCCCAAAAGACTTTTTGAGTGGTACTGACTCGCTAATTAACTGCCACACCTTTTTATCAGTTTGATTAATAGGATTCTTAAATGTGCTTCCACTAGTTTTTATTCTTGTAGGTTGAGCTAATTCTTTTTTTTTTATTAGCGTCTCAACTTCACTCTTTATTAGAGCTTTATTTTTTTTATATCCCTTAAATGATGCACTTAAAAATATAAGTTCATCAGATAATCCACTGTCTCGATACTTAAAATCTATATCTTTGACTGGAATAGTTAATACTTTACCTAATTTATTTATCGCTTGGATAGAAATTAAGATATCTTTAAATTCTCTTCCAAAACATCCCGAATTCATTTTAATACCTCCGCCGACTGTACCTGGTATACATGATAAAAATTCAAAGCCTCCTAAACTATTATCAATAGCAAATTCTGACAACGATTTATCACTAACAGCACTGCCTGCAATGACAATTTCATCAGATAATAAAGAAATATTATTAAAATTATTTAATAATTTTATTACAACACCATCATAATCATTGTCGGTAATTAAAGTGTTTGACCCACCTCCTAAAATAAATATTTTTTCTTTTTTATTAATCTTTTTTAAAAACCTAATTAGCTCTTTTAAATTTTTCGCTTTGTAATAAATCTTAGTTTTGCCACCGATATTAAACCAATTTTTTTTTTTTAAATCATAGTTTAATTTTAGATTTTCTTTAAATTCCGACGATAATTCTTTTAAATAAGTATTCATAACAAAAATTTTGGCATTTCTCTCATCCACGATGAAATAGAACCAGCTCCCATGGCTATTACTATTTTATCTCCATAAATGTTGTGTTTTATATATTTGGCTAATTGATATTTATCATTTACCATAAATAGCTGAACTTTAGATTTTTTAATTATCTGTTTAGCAAAATCAAAATATTTAAAACCTAATTTTATTTTTTCTCCAGCAGTATAAATTGGAAAAAGAATTACTTTATCTGCGTTTTTAAAAGAAGAGGCAAATTCTGATTTTAAATCCTTCAATCTTGATATCCTGTGTGGTTGAAAAACACATATTTTTTCATAATCCTTGTAAACGTGTTTAACTCCATTGAGAACTTCTTTAATTTCTGTTGGATGATGAGCATAATCATCAAAAAAATCAACATTATTAAAAGTAAAAATTTTATTAAATCTTCTTTGAACACCTTTGAAATTTTTAAGTCCCTTTTTAATATTAGAAATATTTAAACCAACGGTAAGCGCTAAAGCAGTTGCAGCCGCTGAATTTTGAATATTGTGAAAACCTAATAATGGAATTTTAATTTTTTTAATTATTCTAATTTTGTTGTTGGGTAACCTAATTTTTAAATCATATTCTGAATATTCTCTAAATTGTTTTATATTCTTAATAATAAAATTAGATTTGTCGTCTGTCCCATACGTATAAAAATTTTTATTTTTTAATTTTTTTATTAAACCTTTATTATTTTTATTATCTAAACATATAAACGATTTTCCAAATGAAGGAACTTTGTTAACAAAATTTACAAAATATTTATTTAATTTATCCATAGTACGATAATAGTCCATATGCTCTTTATCGATATTTGTAATAATTGCGTATGTTGGGGGAGTATGTACAAAACTACCATCAGACTCATCAGCTTCTAATATTGACCATTCACTTTTACCAAGTCTTGCAGAGTTATTTATTGAGTTTATTACACCTCCATTAATAATAGTTGGATCTATTTTCGTTTCTTGAAAAATTGAAGCTATTAGTGATGTGGTGGTAGTTTTGCCATGAGAACCCACCACAATAATATTCTTTGTTAAAGAGACAATATTTGCTAGCATCTCGCCTCTTCTGTAAATAGGTAATTGTTTTCTTATTGCTTCTATCATTTCTGGATTATTTTTTTTTATAGCTGAGGATACAACTAATATTGTTGCCTTATTAATATTTTGTTTTTTATGTCCGATTATAACTTTTATTTTTGCTTTTTTTAGTCTCTCTATATTTTTATTAATTAAGATATCACTGCCTTGAACTCTAAAACCTTTGCCCTTCATTATTAAGGCTAAACCACTCATACCAATACCCCCAATACCTATAAAATGTATTAATTCTGTTTTGGCTAATTTAATTTTCATTTAAAATTGATAACAAATTTTGATTAACATTAATCCAAGTATTTTGAAAATTTAAATTTTCTAAATTCTTTTTTTTTTGCAAAAATTCGTCTTTATTTTTGATTATCTTTAGCAAAAAATCTTCAAACTTATCTTTCTCAAATTCATTTTGATTTATTATCCAACAAGAGTTTTGATCCTCATAAAATTTTGCATTTTCATATTGATGATTGTCCATGGATGATGGAAGTGGAATGGATATAAATGGCACTTTAAATAATGATAATTCTGCTAAACTTGAAGCGCCACCTCTTGTTATGCAAAGATCAGATTTAATTAAAAGTTTATTCAGATCTTTTTCAAATACAAAAACGTGATGTTCAATATTGTTTTCTTTATAAAAATTTATAAGAAAATTTTGATTGCTTTCAGTTGTTTGTTGAATAATTTTTATTTTTACACTTTTTGAGATATTAGCTAAAGTTTGATGTAATAAATTATCAAATATTTTCGCACCCTGACTACCTCCAATAATAGTAATAGTAAATAAATCAGTTTGCTGACGATTTATTAGTTCTTTATGATATTTTTTTCTAACTAAGGGTTTCAGAATTCTCAATTTATCCTCAAGGTTTTTAGGAAACCCAACTATATGTTTTGCATAACAAATAATAATTTTTGAAAATTTTAAAAAAAATTTGTTAGCTTTCCCTAAAACCATATTTGGTTCAATTAAATAAATTTTGATACCTAATATTTTTGCAGCAAAAAATAATGGCAATGACATATATCCACCGGTAGAAATTAAAATAGATATTTTTTCATTTTTTAAAATACTCAAAGATTTTATTATTAAAAAAAAAACCTTAAAAATTACAAAAGGAAACAAAATGGAGATTTTTAGTTTTGGTGTGTCAATAATAATCGGTCTATACATTTCTGATTCAAAAAATTTTAATCCTCTCTGATCACTTGAAATCAATATATCGTACTCAGCTTTTAAATGATCATAAATTGTTAAAGCTGGAAAAACATGTCCACCTGATCCACCCGTGGTAATCAAAATTTTTTTTCTCATAAATTAATTTATTTTTCTTTTAGTTAAATTTAATATAATCCCTGCTAATATAGATGTGCTTATAATCGATGAGCCTCCATAGCTTAAAAAAGGTAACGTCATGCCTGTAGTTGGAAATAATCTAATATTTACACCAATATGAATTGTTACTTGCATCAAAATCAAACTTATCGATCCAATTAATATCAATTTAATTCTATCATCTGTTTCGAAACTGATTTTTTTAAAAACCATATAGATGAAAATTAAAAATAATAGTAATATTAACATTATGGCCACCACTCCAAATTCTTCGGAAATTACTGAGATAATATAGTCTGTATGCGCCTCAGGGACTCTGTTTTTAAGTGTCCCCTCTCCAATTCCTTTACCAAAAAAACCTCCACTAGTAATTGAGTCTATTGCTTTATCTGACTGAAAATTGTGAGCTCCAGTTTCTTTATTAAAGAAAGAAATTATACGTCCCTGTATATAGTCAAATTTTGGAACATACATGATTAAATATGTTAGTAAAATTATAGCTAAACAAAAAAAAGCTAAAAGAATAAATATATTAATACCTGATGTAAAAATTAAAACTGACCAAGAGAAAACTACCAACAAAGTTTGACCTATATCTGGTTGTACTATTAATAGAATAGATATAACTGATATAGTTATTGTAGTTAATAAGTATTTAATCGTTAAATTAGTTTTTTCAGTACAAAGAATGGTAGCTAAAAAAACTATTAAAAAAGGCTTAAGAACTTCTATAGGTTGAAACCTTGGTAAGAAAAATAGATCTATCCATCTCTTAGAGCCCTTGACCTCAACACCTATAATTGGAACTAAAACTAATGAAATTAAGGAAACAAAAAAAAGTACTATTGAATATTTAATTAATTGTTCATTTTTAAAAGAAGAAAATATAAAAAGGATAAATATCCCAATTAAAACATATATTAAATGTTTAAAAAAAAAGAAGTAACTGTTTGTATCAAGCTTATCAGAGGCTATTAAAGAGGTGGAGACTAAAGAAAAGAAAAGACCGATAATAAATAATAAACTGATTATAAAAAAAATAGATTTATCAATATTTTTCCACCACTGATAATAAAAATTGTAAAGAAAACTATTGCTTTGCATTTAAATATTTTTTGATTGTTTGATTAAAGTAAAAACCTCTTTCCTCAAAGTTTTTAAAATTATCGAATGATGCTCCTGCCGGACTAAATAAAATTGTATTTTTTTCTTTTTTATTATTTTTAATTTCTTTAAATATTTGATTAAGTGTATGTTTTAAATTATCAAACTTTTTTGTTGTTAATTTATTCTTAAAATTTTTGCTAAATTGTTTGTAATAATTTCCAATTATATAAACCTTAAAATTTTTGCAGTGATATTTTGTGAGATTAAATTTATCACCTTTTTTTGGTATACCACATAATATCCAATAAACACTTTTAAGGTTTTTCAGAAGATTTTCCGATGAGGCTAAACTAGTTGATTTTGAGTCATTAATTATGCTCAAATAATTACTATCAAAAATGATTTGTTGACGATATTTCAATCCTTTAAATTTATTTATTGTTTTTAATAATTTTTCTCTTTTAAGTTTAAGAATTTGACATATTTTTAAAACAAAAATTAAATTTTCTCTATTACCAAATGATAAGAAGTACTTATTATTAATTTTTTCAAATAATTTTGGAGTACTAGAGGTATTTATTTTAATAATTTTTTGTTTATATTTATTTTTTCTTAATTTTTTGTTTATAACTGGATCATTTCCTTTTACGAAAGCAACAGATTGTTTAGTTTGTGAATTTAATAAACTAAATTTAGCTTCTATATAATTTTTAAAACTTTTGTGCCTTTCGATGTGATCAGGTGTGATATTGAGAATAACTGAATATTTTGATTTAAATATTTTACTATAATCTAGCTGATAAGAAGATGCTTCAATTACAAAAAAAGTTTTTTTTGTGATTTTTTTTTCAGATAGAACGGGATTACCAATATTTCCAACAAGCCTTACATCTTTTTTTTGATCTCTTAAAACATCATATATGAGTTTTGCAGTAGTCGATTTCCCATTAGTGCCAGTAATTGTAACGCTATCATTGTTAAAAAATGAGTAAAAAACGTCAAGATCTGTGTAAATTTTATAATAATTTTGCTTTAAATATTTTGATAATCTGCATTTAGATGAGTCTATGCCTGGGCTTATTATGATAAAATCAAAATCACTTTTAAGTATTTTGCTATAGCTCAGATTTTTTTTGTTTAATCTGAAATTATTTAGAACATTATCATCAAATAAGTATACTTCAGCTTTTTGCCTTAAAAAATTATAAGTAGATATTCCACTTTTGCCTAATCCATAAATTAATATTTTTTTTTTTAAAAAAATATTATTGATTTTTTTCATTATCTTAACTTTAAGGTCGCTAATCCTATCATTGCTAAAATGATAGATATAATCCAAAATCTTATTACCACTGTAGACTCTGGCCAACCCTTCTTTTCAAAATGATGATGGATTGGTGCCATTTTAAAAATTCGTTTGCCTGTAAGTTTAAAAGAAATAACTTGGACCATCACAGAAACTGCTTCAAGAACAAAAAGACCACCTGTTATTGCAAGAACAATTTCATGTTTAGTTATTATTCCAACTGCCCCTAAAGAACCTCCTAAAGACAAAGATCCTGTATCTCCCATAAAAATTTTAGCAGGTGGAGCATTAAACCATAGAAAACCTAAACAAGAACCTATAATTGCTCCACAAAAAATTGAGATTTCACCTGTACCCTGAATGTATGGTATTTGTAAGTAATCAGAGAAAACAATATTTCCAGTTACATAACTTATAAATGCAAAACATCCTGCAACCAAAATTACTGGGACAGTTGCTAAGCCATCTAAACCATCTGTTAGATTAACTGCATTAGATGAACCAATTAAAACAAATACAGCGAATGGTATAAAGAACCATCCCAAATTAATAATTAGGTTTTTGAAGAATGGAAAATATAAGTTAGTTATATTCTGATACTCTACATAATAAACAAAAAAACAAACTCCTACAATTGCTAAAACAATCTGAGAAATAATTTTAAATTTTGATGAAATACCAGAAGAATTGCTGCGTTTAATTTTTTTATAATCATCAAAAGCACCTAAAATACCAAACGAAACAGCAATATAGATACAAAACAGAATATTTATATTCGTTAAGTCTCCCCAACACAAAACTGAAACTAATAAACCTATTAATATAATTACACCACCCATTGTTGGTGTTCCAATTTTTTTCACAATATGCTCCTCAGGACCATCATCTCTAATAGGATTTAAAATTTTTTTGCTAGAAAAATAATTAATAAAAGGTCCGCCAATAATTAAAACAATAGCCAATGAAGTAAAAAGAGATAATCCAGTTCTGAAAGTAATGTATTTGAAAACATTCAAAAAACCAAAGGTGTCAACAAAGTTTAGTAGAAATTGATAAAGCATTTAATTTGAACCTTTTAATTCTTTTACAATCTTATTGAAACCTGTCGCATTTGAGGCCTTAATCATTAAAAAATCGTTATTATCTAAATTTTTTTCAATGAGATCCTTTATTTTAAGTTTGTTCTTTAAAACAGAGCCTTTTTTAAACTTAGAAATTCTATTATATAAGTGGAAAATTTCTTTCCCTCTGACAAAAACTTTATCGATATTGGTCCTATTAATTACTGAAGATAAAGATTCATGAAGTTTTTTTGAATGACTTCCAAGCTCCAACATATCGCCAAGTATAAGGAATTTTTTAGCATTTCTTGTTTTGACTTTATCATAATTTAATATTGCAGTTTTCAAAGATAAGGGATTAGAATTATAACTTTCATCTATTAGGTTAATAATTTTTTTATTCACTTTAATTTTCGATATATCACCCCTTCCTTCTGGGGTTTTAAAATTCAAAAATATGTTTTTATCTAATTTTAAGATATCAAAGAAAATACTTTTTACAGTTAGAGCTGCCAAGATATTATAAATATGATTTTGAAAATTATTTGAGATTATAAACTTTTTTTTAGATTTATTTATTTTAATAAAAATATTATATTTGTTTTTAGTTTTAATTATATTATTCAGTTTTATATTAGCATTTTGGTTATTAATACCGAAAGATAATACTTTAATTTTCTTTTTATTTGCTATTTGCCTATGTAAATTAAAAAAAGCATCATCGGCGTTGAGGACTATATGGCCATCATCTTTAGTATTATTAATTATTTCAGCTTTTGCCAAAGCTATTTGTCTTATATTTTTAAAGTTTTTGGCATGAGCATAATTGATATTTGTGATTACGCTTATGTCAGGCTGAATAATTTTTGAAAGTTGATCTATCTCACCCCTTTTATCCATTCCAATTTCAAGAATACCATAATCATCATTTTGATTTATATTAAAAAGACTTAATGGAACACCGTATTTATTATTATATGATTTCGGAGAAATTGTTGTTTTAGATATTTTATTAAAAGTATTTCCCATTAATTCTTTTAAAGAAGTTTTTCCACAACTACCAGTTATAGCAATAATTTTTGTAGAAATATTTTGTCTAAAAATTTTCGCAGTTTTTGTAAGCAAATCTAAAGGGTTTAACGATCTTACTTGTTTATTTTGAGGTAATTTCTTTTGAATTTTATTTACTACAGTTAATAATGCTTTATTTTTAATTGCTTGTTCAACAAATTTGTTTCCATCATTTATTTTTCCTTTAATTGCAAAGAAAATATCATTTTTTTTAACAGTCTTTGAATTAATCGTGGCTTTATTGATATTTAATTTAGATGATAAAATTTTTTGATCGAATCTTTCATTAATAATGTTCACTTTTAGGTTTCTAGATAATTCTAAATTTTTTTTTTTAATTGAGCTCAAAATTATTTGCCTATCTGATAGGAAAATTTTTTTATTTCCAACCTGCTGCGTCGTTTCATGACCTTTGCCTGCAACTATTAGAACATTTCCTGTGTTTAAGTTACTTATTGCCTTTCCAATTGCTTTTTTTCTGTTTGAAATTTCAATAATTTTATCTTTTTTAATTCCCTTTTTAATATCTTCTCTTATTTTGCTGGGACTTTCTTGTCTTGGATTATCGTCCGTAAGATAAATTTTATCGCCATATCTGCTAGCAATTTTGCCCATTTTTGATCTTTTTCCCTTATCTCTGTCTCCTCCACAACCAAATACAACTGAAATATACTTATCTGGAAACTGTTCTTTAATATTTTGAAGACAAGTTTGTAAAGCATCTGGTGTATGAGCATAATCAAGAAAAACTAAAGATTTATTTTTAATTTTTCCTATATTTTCAAACCTGCCTTCAACAGGGGATAGTTTTGGAATAACACTAATTATTTTTTTAAAATCTAAATTACTTTTTGAGGCTGCAATGGCAGCCATTAGAATATTTTTTATTTGAATTTTACCTATAAGGTTGACTCTAATATTATGTATTAAATTATTATGTTTTATTTTTAATACTTGGTAGGTATTTTTATAATTGTGAGACACAAGTTTAAAATTTTTATTTTCAAAAGTAAGTAATTTTAATTTTTTTTTGAAACTTATTTTTTTAATTTTTTTAAATTCGGGTATTTTTTCATCAGTTATAACAAATCCTTTTTTTTTTATAAGATTTTCAAACAAATATAGTTTGGCATTCAGATAATTTTTAAAATTTTTATGATAGTCTAAATGATCTTGGGATAAATTTGTAAAAATAGCAGAACTAAAAAAAAGTCCATCCAGTCTATTTTGATGTAAACCGTGACTTGATGCTTCCATAATTACATTTTCAATTTTTTTTTTCTTTAATTTGTTTAGTATTTTACCTAAGTTAATTGGATCAATTGTTGTATTTGATAAATTAAAATTAAAGTTATTTGATCTAACACCTAATGTTCCTATGGAAACAACTTTTTTATTATTTAAACTTAAAATTTGATAATAAAAATCAGAGACTGATGATTTACCGTTAGTT